>JAIKWN010000023.1 GCA_024684665.1 Clostridiales bacterium
TCCAGCAGCCCCTTAAAGGCCTTGCCGTGCCGCGCCTCATCGCGCGCCATTTCATGCACCGTGTCATGGATGGCGTCGAGGTTCAGGGCTTTTGCTTTCTTGGCTAGCTCGGTCTTGCCGGCGGTGGCGCCGTTCTCGGCGTCGACCCGCATCTGCAGGTTCTTCTTGGTGGAGTCGGTCAGGACTTCGCCCAGAAGCTCCGCGAACTTCGCCGCGTGCTCAGCCTCTTCAAAGGCTGCTTTCTCCCAGTAGAGGCCGAGCTCCGGATAGCCCTCGCGGAACGCGACACGGCTCATCGCGAGATACATGCCGACCTCGGAGCACTCGCCGTTGAAGTTCTCACGCAGGCCCTGCTTGATCTCTTCCGGCACGTCCTTCGCGATGCCGACGATGTGCTCGGCCGCCCAGACCATCTCGCCTTCCTGCTTCGTGAACTTGGAAGCCGGCGCCTTGCAGACAGGGCACCTGTAATCGGCGGGAAGCTCGTCGCCCTCATACACGTAACCACAGATGCCGCATACCCATTTCGTCATGATGATGTCCTCCTAATTCTGAATCTCCGCCCGTGGCGGTTATTTTTCCGAATGCCTTCCGGACTGATATATCATACCTTTTCGTTAATCCGTTAGTCAATACTATTAGGGAAGAATGGGCATGTCGTTTTCTTTGGATTTCGGCCGTTTGCTAAGAAAACCTGATTGAAATTTCACAAATCCCGAGATTGACGGATTGCCTGAATTGGCGTATAGTATATATGTCAGAAATTTGGAAACCCAACAGAAAAGGAGACGATCAAATATGGCCAATTTGGATCTTTCCCGCTATGGCATTACCGGCGTTAAGGAAATCATCCATAACCCGTCCCTGGAGCAGCTGTTCAAGGACGAAATGGATCCTAGCCTCACCGGTTTTGAAAAGGGACAGCTGACCGAGCTGAACGCCGTCAACGTCATGACGGGCATCTACACCGGCCGTTCGCCCAAGGACAAGTTCATCGTCATGGACGAGAACTCCAAGGACACCGTCTGGTGGACCACGGACGAATACAAGAACGACAACCACGTCGCCTCCCAGGAGACCTGGAAGGCCGTGAAGGAAATCGCTCAGAAGCAACTTTCCGGAAAGAAGCTGTACGTCGTTGATGCGTTCTGCGGCGCGAACCCCGATACCCGCATGTCTGTCCGCTTCATCATGGAAGTGGCCTGGCAGGCGCATTTCGTAACCAACATGTTCATCCGCCCCTCCGCGGAAGAGCTGGAAGCGTTCGAGCCGAACTTCGTCGTTTACACTGCGTCCAAGGCGAAGGTTGAAAACTATAAGGAACTCGGCCTCCATTCCGAGACCGCGGTCGTCTTCAACATCACGAGCCGTGAGCAGGTCATCTTGAACACCTGGTACGGCGGCGAGATGAAGAAGGGCATGTTCTCGATGATGAATTACTACCTGCCGCTGCAGGGGATCGCCTCCATGCACTGCTCTGCCAACACAGACATGAACGGCGAGAACACCGCCATCTTCTTCGGCCTCTCCGGCACCGGCAAGACCACACTCTCCACCGACCCGAAGCGCCTGCTGATCGGCGACGACGAGCACGGCTGGGATGATAACGGCGTCTTCAACTTCGAGGGCGGCTGCTATGCGAAGGTCATCAACCTGGATAAGGAATCCGAGCCTGACATCTACAATGCGATCCGCCGCGACGCGCTTCTTGAGAACGTGACGGTCGACGCTGAGGGCAAGATCGATTTTGCCGACAAGAGCGTCACCGAGAACACCCGCGTGTCCTATCCGATTGAGCACATTGAGAAGATCGTGAAGCGGGTCCGCCCGATTTCTTCCGGCCCGGACGCAAAGAACGTCATCTTCCTCTCCGCGGATGCGTTCGGCGTTCTGCCCCCCGTCTCCGTCCTGACGCCCGAGCAGACGAAGTACTACTTCCTCTCCGGCTTCACAGCGAAGCTCGCCGGCACGGAGCGTGGCATCACGGAGCCCACACCGACCTTCTCTGCCTGCTTCGGACAGGCTTTCCTGGAGCTGCATCCGACGAAGTACGCTGAGGAGCTCGTCCGGAAGATGGAAAAGAGCGGAGCGAAGGCTTATCTGGTCAACACCGGCTGGAACGGCACGGGTAAGCGCATCTCCATCAAGGATACCCGCGGCATCATCGACGCGATCCTGGACGGCGCGATCCTGACCGCACCTACCAAGAAGATCCCGTACTTCAACTTCGAGGTTCCGACGGAGCTGCCGGGTGTCGATCCCGCGATCCTGGATCCGCGCGATACCTACGCTGATCCGGCGGTCTGGGAAGAGAAGGCGAAGGATCTGGCTTCCCGCTTCATCAAGAACTTCGTCAAGTATGAGGGCAATGAAGCCGGCAAGGCCTTGGTTCCCGCTGGCCCGCAGCTGTAAGCCACAAGAATAAAACGCCAGCCCCCGCACGAATTGTGCGGGGGCTGTTCTGCACGTATGCTATTTGCGGCTTCACCGCTGAACGGTAGCCGTGGAACTTTTTCAATCAGAATATCTGCTGGCAGTCTGAGTTTTTCTTTGGGCGGGAAGCCCTGATCGAATTCGACTACGTCCGCATCGGCCACGTAGTATCTCGTCGGCGTCTGATAAACGCCGGTGACACCACCAAGGTATCCGGAAATTATCTCCCTACACAGAAAGAACGAGTCGTCCGCGCCGTCCGGGAGATCATGATGGCGGATATCGGAGTTCCGGGTGAAGGAAAGACCAACTATTCACAAAAAAAGATATTGCCTTCGAACAGGATGGCGCCAAATCCGAGCGTGGCGGCCTTCTCGAGAGAATAATTGAGAAGGATTTTCCCGTATCCCCTCCGCTTCAATTCTGGCGTGCTGCAAGTAGCTCCCCATGGTGTGAACGGGGATCGTGGTTCCATCGTCGGCTTTGGTGATTGTTCACATGAATATACTCTGTCCGATCATCCTGCCGCCCTATTCCATAACGAAAGCCAGGCCTTTTCGAAAGCCGGATTATCCCGGAATGTGTGGATCACATAGTGCTCACTGCATCCCGGACGGTATACGTTCCAGAACGATTTCCAGACGAGGTTTTCCACTTCCCTGTAGTCTTCTTTCTGCTTCATACGAATGCTATATCCGTCTGTGTTCGTTGCATTTCCTCCTGAAAAAACCACGTCATTTTCTTTTAAACCTGTGAGGTTACCGGTTCCTTTTGTTGTACTGTGGTACTTGTTGCTTTGGCTTATGGACGTGTGAAAAGGCATACTGTTTCCACGTCTCCCGTCCAGCAGAAAAGATCGACGCACCGGATCATTTGCGGTACATAGCCAAGCTCCCGCAGGCGCGCTACGTCCCGCGCGAGGGAGGCGATTCCGCATGCGACGTACACGATGCGAGTGGGATTCGCGGCGGCTGCTGCTTTCAGGACGGCGGGATCACAACCCTTCCTCGGCGGATCCAGGATGATCACGTTCGGCTGGTATCCCTCTTCCACAAGAGGAGGAAGGAGGTCTTCTACTGCGCCGCAGCGAAACTGCACGTTTGGAACGCTGTTCCGTTCGGCATTTTCTTTCGCGTTTTCGATAGCTTCCGGTACGATTTCGATGCCGAGCAACGAACGTGCGTCCTCTGAAAGAGCTAGGGAGATGGTCCCGGCGCCGCAGTAGGCATCCAGTACGTGCTCCTTCCCCGTCAGGGCGGCAAAATCGCGCACGATGCTGTAAAGGCGTTCTGTTTCGGCGGGGTTGACTTGGAAAAAGGCCTTGGGGGAGACGCGGAACCGGTATCCGCAGAGTGGGAGAAGCAGATCCGTCTCTCCCCAGAGGGTTTCGAGCGTTCCATCCAGGATGGCATTGTCCGCCCGTGGTTTTCGCAAAATGGCAATGCCGGAGAGCTCCGGCATCATTTCCTGCAGGAAGGGAACGAGGGTGTCCGAATGGGGAAGGACGCCGTTCATCACGACGAGGGTGAGGACGGTGCGCCCGTCCGGCGTGGTTCTCGTCATCAGATGGCGGACAGAGCCTCGCCCCGTCCGTTCGTCGTATGCCCGTACGCCTTCCTGCTCCATCCAGGCGAGCAAGCCGTGTACTGCAGCAGAGCTTTCCATCCGCTGAATGCGACATCCTTCTCGCGGCAGCGGAACAAGATCGTGGCTCCGGGGACGGAAGAAACCGGCAAGCGGCCGTCCGGAGGCATCCGAGGATATGGGATAAGTTCCCTTGTTGCGGTAATGCCAGGGATCAACTGCAGCCTCCATAGGAGGAATGGTTACTTCGCATCCGCCAATCCGCCGGATCAGTTCTTCCGCCTGGCTGCGCTTGTAGATGAGCGAGGCTTCATAGCACATGTGTTGACAGGAGCAGCCGCCGCATTTTGCCGCGATGGGACAGGGGGGCGTCCTCCGATCAGGCGAGGGAAGGAGAAGCTGTTCGAGGCGGCCGTAAGCGTATCGCTTTTCGAGCTTAACAAGACGTACGATCCCTTCTTCCCCAGGGAGCATGCCTGGTACGAACACCGCCATGCCCTCGTGCCGGCATACGCCAACCGCGTCGCTCCCAAAAGACTGGCATGTCATCCTGTGCAGTTCATTTTTGGCGCTCATCATGCGTTCCTTTCCCTGTTTCAAAAGCGCCGCCACAAAGGGCGGCGCTTTGGCATTTCTTTCAGATTGAGTTGATCAGGTCGTACAGCGACTGGTTGAAATCCCTCTTCTGCTGCAGCGCCATTGAGATGGGCAGGTAGTAGACACGGCCGTCCTTGATGCCGATGACCTGGTTGCCGATGCCATTTCGCAGGAGGTTGACCGCGAGGACGCCGGCTTCGAAAGCGAACCAGGCGTCGTAGGAGGAGGGCGTCCGTCCGCGCTGTGTATAGCCGAGCACAGTGGGCCTTGCTTCCGCGCCGGTCTTATGTTTCAGGATCTTTGCCAGAAACGCTGTCGACATCGTGTCGTCGTCGTGTACTTTCACGCCGTGATCCCGCAGGAAACGGTGCCAGTCCGCCTTCTGCATGGAATCCCATGCGCCCTCCGCCACTACTACGGTAGCCCGAAGGTTGCCGATGGAAAGCTCGTGGGTCAGACGATCCGCCGCTTCTTGGATGGACCATGCAACTTCCGGAACCAGACAGATCTCCGCACCGGAGCCGGCGGCGGCTTTCAGGGCAATGTCGCCGCAGTGCCGCCCCATGACTTCCACCACAGCGGGCCGGTCGTGGGAGCGGCTCGTGGCACGGATTGCGCGGATATCGTCTACGCAGGAATTGACCGCGGTATCGTATCCCAAGGTCATTTCCGTATAGGCCAGGTCGTTGTCGATGGTGCCGGGGATGCCTACGCAGGGGATGCCTAAGTCGCAGAGCTGCTGTGCGCCTCGGAACGAGCCATCACCGCCGATGACAACGACGCCCTCGATTCCCATTTCGTGGATGTTCGAGACGGCATGCGCCCGCATTTCCGGCCGCAGGAACTCCAGACAGCGGGCGGTGCGGAGGTAGGTTCCGGGCTGATCTGCAATGTCCAGAATAGTATCGAGGTCCAGCTCCATCATGTCATCTTCCACATGATCGCTTTTGCGGAGCGTTCCGTTATACCCGCGCTTGATTCCGATCAAGGACATGTTATAGTAGCGCGCGGCTTTCGCGACGGCCATTACAGCCGCGTTCATTCCGGGCGAATCTCCGCCGGAGGTCAGGACGCCGATTCTTCGCATAGTGAAGGCTCCCTTCTGGTCGCTATCGCGCGATTAGTTTTACTGGGCAAGAGGCACGCTGTATCGGGGTTTGTCGTCGAAAATCAGCACCTTGACCTTCTTGTTCTTGTCGGTCAGGTTCCAGATCCACTCAGCGTTGATGCTGCCGTCCAGGGAGGGATCGTGGGCGATCACGACGCTGCCCCGTGTGCTCTTCATTCCGAGCAGGGACTGCATGGGAGAATAATCGCTTCCGCCCTTGCGGGTCGTCGGAATTTCCATCAGGCTGTAGCTGCCGTTGATCCGAATGGCGTACTTGCTCCAGTTGTCCGTGTTGTAGTACTCGAGAGTACCGCGGCGGGTTACCGTCATGAACTCGCCCGCAGGGGTTTCCCGGGAAAGATAGCGGGAGGTGGCAAGACCTGTGGAGACGGGGCAGGAGCCGATCTTCTGGCCGTTCATATAGACCGAAAGGGTCTGCGTGGCTTTGTCGATGACGATGCCGCAAGTTCCGTTGACTTCCAGGGTCTTCAGCTTGTTGGTGCTCACATACCCGCGGACAAAACACCCGTCCTCGTTGCGGAAGGCTTCCACCAGGGACCAGCCGTCCGGCCGGTTTGCGATGATGTGCAGACCCTGGCTGAGGCCGGATACTGTGGCGATTTGCTTATGTCCGCTTTCGGGAGAATCATAGATGTAGGCGGATTCCTTTTCATCTATATTGATCGAAGTGATGGGCAAAACGAGAGCCCGCCAGATTTCCTCGTCGGAGGCGGCGGCGGAAAGGGACCAGTAGCTGCCGTCATTCGCGGTACGGTCGCTGACGCCGATGCCGATTTGGTATCCTTCAGCGCCGATCGTGATGCCGGAACTGACAGGGAAGCCAGGATCGGAGGAAACGGATGCTGCCGTATAGGCGCCGCCCTGAGAAGGATATGAGGGGAACGCTTCCTGGTTTCCGGTATTGCCGGTATCATCCTGGGTATAACCGGGGGAGGTCGAGAGCCCCATGGCCGATGCGTTTTCTGCTGTGAGAAGTGCGGAAGAAACATCTTCGTCTTCTTCGGAAGGCTCCCGGATAACGAGCTTTTTGGTAGCAATCTTGGCAGAAACGGTACCGTACTGATTGGTGATCGATGCGTTTAGCGTATAATCGCCCGGGGTGAGAGGCTCACCCTGATCATTCTGCGCCGTGACGTTGAAATAGTTGACGAGAGAGTGGACTTCCGCGCCAGTTGCAAATGTACGGATGGTGGATCCGGACGCATCTGTGAGCCAGAGATTCAGGAAACCGGGAACGGAAACCTTGACGCCGATATCGCCGGAACGTCCGGTGCGGATCCCATGCCTGGGGATGCTCGTGATGCTGACGGTCGGCACCTTTGTGGCGTCCCCGGCGGCAAAGGCCCCCGCCAGGGCGAACGAAAGAGCAAAAAACAATGCGAACGCAGATAATACGCGCTTTTTCATAAATCAACAGGCTCCCTTCCGAGGCTGTAAGTCAACTGAATGCAACTTCACACCTCTATATCATACCGCAAAAACGAAAAGGATGCAAGAGCGCCACGCGATAGCAGGACAGAATAGAGAAACTACGGACTTGACTTCATATGATGATCACGTGCCAGGCTTCCATCAGCATCGGAAGCGTCCAGCGGGCGTTGGCCGGACTGGTGGAGGGGAGGCACTCGGCCGGGAGCCCGGTCTGTGGGAAAAGATGCTTCTCATAGAGATGAAAGGATGTCGACCCGTTGCAGAAGATTTTTTGGATAGGTGCACGCTGAAGCAAGGAAGAGAGATCGTTGGGCCGCGCGTCGCGGATGCTGCTGTCGGAGGAACCGATGATTGTGCAGCTTCCGATGGAATCCCACAGCGCGAGACGATGGGAAAGGATAAAGGTTTTCTTTTCTTCGATTGTCCCGGGAACATCTTCGGCGAACAACGCGGCCAGGAGCCGCCAGAACCGGTTCTGTGGATGCCCGTAATAAAACCTCTGTTCTCTGGAACGGACGGACGGAAAAGAACCGAGGATCAGGATCCTGCTGTTTTCGTTATAAAGGGGTGGAAACGGGTGCACCAGTCGGACAGGGCTTGCTTTCCCGCCTTTGGGCACGACTTTTGTCTGCATCAAATCATCTCCCTGCCGGATTGTAGCGTGTATTTTTAAAATGCGCAAGGGAAACTGTTATGTGGAAAGCGCACTCTTGACAGACATCGTATAATAAAGTGTCGAGTCATGCGGGAAGATCCCCGCAAACGGATCCTAAGGAGATGACATCAAGATGACGAAGATCGACATTTTTTCCGGTTTTTTGGGTGCCGGAAAGACAACGCTCATTAAAAAGCTGCTGAA
>JAIKWN010000033.1 GCA_024684665.1 Clostridiales bacterium
CGACGGGCTCACCTGGGTCTATACCGGCGACCTGGGTACGATGGACAATGAGGGCTTCATCTACTTCAAGGGCCGGGCCAAGCGCATGATCATTTCCTCCGGCTACAACGTCTATCCCGGGCAGCTGGAGAACATCCTGGATGCCCACGAAAAGGTGCAGATGAGCTGCGTGATTGGCGTTCCGGACGCCTACAGGATGCAGAAGGTCAAGGCTTTTGTGAAGCTGGTGCCCGGCACGCCTGCGAGCGATGAAACGAAGGCAGAGCTGCTGACCTACTGCCGTGAGCATATTTCCAAATATGCCATGCCCTACGATATCGAATTCCGTGAAGATCTTCCCAAGACGCTGGTGGGCAAGGTGGCCTACCGGGTGCTGGAAGAAGAAGAAAAAAAGCTTGCTGCGGAACAGACAGAATAAATGACAGCGCTTAGGATTATTCTGTTGTTGCTTCTCGTCCAGTTTCTCGCTGTCGGAGTACTTCTTTTTTTGAACCTACGCTGCAGGCCTGTGCCGGATCTGTCCGACCCGGAAAAGCTTCGCGGAACGCGCTGGGTGCCCTATGGCGGTATGCTGCAAAAGGGAATCGCTTCGATCCGAGCTATGCCCTGGGAGGATGTATGGCTGACCAATCACAGCGGCCTGCGCCTCCACGGTCGAGTGCTCCGGGGCGGTGGGGAAAAGGCCGTTCTGCTCTCTCACGGATACCGATCTTCCGGGGAGAATGATTTCTGCGGGATCGTGGATTACTATCGGGAGCGAGGCTTCACGATCCTGATGATCGACCAGCGCGGTCACGGGCACAGTGAGGGCCGGCAGCTCACCTTCGGTGTTCGGGAGCGTTGGGACATGGCGTGCTGGATCTGCTGGGCATCGGAAAACCTGCAGGGCGAACTCTGGTTGCACGGTATTTCCATGGGCGCTATCTCCCTGTTGACGGCACTCCCGCTCTGCCCGGACGCGCCTGTCCGCGGCGTGATCGCAGACAGCGTTTACGACAACGTGCGGGAGCTTATGGTCTACCAGGCCTGGCGCAAATACCGTCTGCCGAAGTTCCCGGTCGCGCAGATCGTCACTTTGGAAGGATGCCTGCTGATGGGGAAGGATTTCGTAAAGCTGCACGCCTCCCAATGTGCTGCGGAGTCCGGGGTCCCGGCGCGTTTGATATGCGGGACAAAAGACCGCACGGTGCCGCCCTGCATGGCGACCCGCTTTGCCCGGGGAAAAAACGCGCAGTGCATTTTTATTGACGGAGGCCGTCACGCGATGTGTTGGCTGAAAAGTCCGAAAGCCTATGAGAAAGCTCTGGAGTATTATATCTATGGAAAATGAACAGCAAATGATGGAGAGCTATGCCTCCCGCCAATTAGAGCTTCTGCTGCGAAACGGTCTGAACCGCGCGATCGTCAAGAGCGCGGTTGAGCGCGTCTCCCATCCTTACAAAGAGCTGATGGCCTATTATCGCTGCGCGATGATGGTGGTCGCCGGGAAATTCAACGTGCTCAGCGAGGAGCTGTCTCTGGAATACGACCGCAATCCCATTGAAACAATCAAGACGCGGCTGAAAGCGCCGGAGAGCATCCTGGAAAAGCTTCAGCGCCGCGGTCTGCCGGTGACGGTTGAAAGCATTGAGGACAACATTCACGACGTGGCGGGCGTCAGAGTGGTCTGCTCCTATACCTCGGACATCTATGCCCTGGCCGAGACTTTTTCCCGTCAGGATGATATTCATGTACTTGAAACCAAGGATTATATCCGGACGCCTAAGCTAAACGGGTATCGGAGTCTGCATCTGATCGTGGAAACGCCGATCTATCTTCATACCGAAAAGCGGCTCATGAAAGTGGAAGTGCAGTTTCGCACGATCTCCATGGATTTCTGGGCCAGCCTTGAGCACAAGATCCGCTATAAAAAGAACTTGCCGGATAACAGCGATATGGAAAAAGAGCTTTTGGCCTGCGCGGAACTAAGCGCACAGCTGGAACAGCGGATGGAGAGGATCCAAAAGGCGGCCGATCAATACGAAATGACGGAATGAAGCAGAAACCCCGGCGGGAAGTTCAACTCATTCCAGCCGGGGGTTCCTATGTCCGATTCATGTGAAGATAATCCATAT
>JAIKWN010000049.1 GCA_024684665.1 Clostridiales bacterium
TTGTTGCTGAAGGATCCATTTCTCTGGAGACTTTGGCCAGTTAGCAAACTCTCTTCAATCTTCGCCTCTCAGAGGCTTGTTTACTATACACTTCTTTTCTTTGAGGCCCTGTTGTACTCGAAAATGATGTTTTCACACTAATTGCCTCCTTTTCGGGGTTTTCCCCGTCTTGTGCGGCTATGATATTCCATCCCGCCTGCCAAAAGGTCGTTTACCAGGCGACAAATACGCTTCCCGCAGGACCTCCTTCGGCAGGAAAATTTCATTTTCCCGCAAAATAATGTCAAAGAACCGTGCTAAAAAGGAATAAGTATGGTATAATCCTGCAAAATCTATTCACAGGAGGAGTCCCCATGGAAAACAAGAAGAAACTCGCCCTCTCGACCCAGATCTTCATCGCACTCGTGCTGGCCATCATCGCGGGCATCGCGATGACCAGCAATCCCGCTTTTGCTAACAGCTATATCAAACCTTTCGGAACCATCTTCCTGAACCTCATCAAGTGGATCGTCTGCCCGCTCGTGTTCTTCTCGATCATGGCCGGCGTCATCTCCATGCGCGACATCAAGAAGGTCGGCGCCGTCGGCGGGCGGACCGTCATCTACTATCTGTGCACGACAGCTTTCGCCGTCGCGATCGGCCTCATCATCGCAAACCTCTGCAAGGGCTTCTTCCCCGCCCTGTCGACGACGGATCTCGTCTATGAGGCGAACACCTCCGTCAACTTCATGGATACGCTGGTCGGCATCTTCCCCTCAAACTTTGTCGCACCGTTCGTGAACGCGAACATGCTGCAGATCATCGTTTCCTCGCTGTTCATCGGCTTTGCGCTCATTCTGGTCGGAGAGCGGTATGACATGGAATTCACCGCGGTGAACGTGTTGAACGACGTGTGCATGAAGGTCATGGAGGGCATCATCGCGCTCTCACCCATCGGCGTCTTCTGCCTGCTCTGCCCCGTTGTCGCGCAGAACGGTCCCGCCATTCTGGGCAGCCTCGCGAAAGTTCTGCTCGTTGCTTATGTCTGCTACGTCCTGCACGCTGTCGTCATCTACTCCGCGACGGTCAAGGCCATCGGCCGCATGAGCCCCATTACCTTCTTCAAGGGCATGACCCCTGCCATGATCATGGCCTTCTCTTCCGCCTCCTCCGTCGGTACGCTTCCGCTCAACCTTGAATGCGCGACGAAGCTAGGCGCAGATAAGGAAATCGCATCCTTCGTCCTGCCTCTCGGCGCGACAATCAACATGGATGGCACGGCGATCTACCAGGGTGTATGCGCCGTGTTCATCGCTTCCTGCTTCGGCATCCAGCTTACCTTCTCCCAGATGCTGACGATCGTGCTGACCGCCACCCTGGCTTCCATCGGCACCGCCGGTGTCCCCGGCGCGGGCATGGTGATGCTCGCCATGGTGCTGCAGTCCGTCGGCCTGCCCGTCGAAGGCATTGCCCTTGTCGCTGGTGTGGACCGCATCTTCGATATGGGCCGTACCACCGTCAACATCACAGGCGACGCCGCCTGCGCGATCTGCGTCTCCGAAATGGAGCGTAAAAAGGCGAAGGCCTGACCCCTGAACGCGTTCTGCCCCGGCTTATGCGGCCGGGGTCTTTTTATGTTCCGGATGCAGGCGTAATTTTGTGAAATTTATATTTATTCATTTCTTCTTGACAAATATGCGTTTTTTATGTATAAATATGCGCATACAAACCAAGGAGGACAAAATCATGAAGAAAATTGCAGTCGTGCTTATGGCCCTTTCCCTCGTTTTCGTCTCCGCCCTTTCCCTGGCGGATGCCGCCACGCTGGATTCCGTCAAGGCCGCGGGCACGCTGGTCATCGCGACCAGCCCGGACTTCCCGCCGTTTGAGAGCATGCAGGGGGACGGCTCCATCGTCGGCATCGAGATCGACGTGATGAACGCGGTGGCCGACGCTCTGGGCGTAAGTCTCACCATCGAGCCAGTCAATTTCGACTCCATCCTGCTGGGCGTGATGAGCGGCTCTTACGACGTCGGCGTATCCGGCTTCTCCGTTACGGAAGAGCGCAAGAAGAATGTGCTCTTCACCGACGCATACTGCCTTGCGGCGCAGGCCATCGTCGTCCCGGAGGGCAGCGCCATCGCCGCCAAAGCGGATCTCGAAGGGAAGACGGTTTCCGTGCAGAGCGGTACCACTGCCGAACTCTTCTGCCTGGAGAACGGATATACCGTGGACGCTTACAACACCAATTCCGACGCGGAGATGGCGGT
Organism: Clostridiales bacterium; assembly: GCA_024684665.1. The sequence goes on from JAIKWN010000049.1 coordinate 2,250, forward strand.
GCTCTCCGGCTCCGTGGACGCCTGGGTCATTGACGACCTGACAGCTGCGCAGATGGTGAAAGCCAACAACGCTGGCGGCGGAAAGCAGCTTGTGATCCTGCCGGACGCCATGACGACCGAACCCTACGCCTTCGCATTCGCCTTCGGCAGCGAAGATCTCTGCTCCGCTGTCAATGATGTGGTGAACGGTATGGTAGCGGACGGAACAATCGCCGCACTTTTCGAAAAGTGGGACGCACCCTATACCACGCCAGCCGCGGAATAACAGAAAAAGTACCGGCTTTTCGGACCGGTTCGGGCAAAACGAAAGCACCCCCTCCCCGCCCCCTTCCCGGCAAGCTCCGGGAAGGGGCGCCTGTCTGTGAAAGGAGAAAGCCTTGGAAGCCTGGCTGCAGAAGTTGCATCAGACCTTTATCGAAACCGGCTACTGGCGGCAAATGCTGCTGGGCCTTGAGAATACCGCGCTCATCACCCTGGGAGCACTCGCTATAGGCGTCGCTGTAGGCGCGCTGCTTGCCGTCGTCAAATACTTTGCGGAGGATTCCCCGACGCTGCGGCCGGCGGGCCTGTTGTGCGATGCCTACATCACCGTGATCCGAGGCGTGCCCGTCATGGTGCTCCTCCTGGTCTTCTTCTTCGTGGCTTTTTCAGGAACCAGAAACAAGCTGGGGGTCTGTATCCTAGCCTTCGGCCTCAATTCCGGCGCCTATGTGGCAGAGATCATCCGTAGCGGCATTGGCGCAGTGGACAAAGGGCAGATGGAAGCAGGGCGGAGCCTTGGCATGAACCGTCTCCAGACGATGCGCAAGATCATCCTCCCCCAGGCTGTCCGCAACATTCTGCCTGCCATCGGCAACGAGATGATCGCCCTGGTCAAGGAGACCAGCGTCGCGGGCTATGTGGGCGTCATGGACCTCACCAAGATGGGCGAGCGCGCCCGCTCCATCACCTTCGACTCCGTGAACCCGCTTCTGGTCGTGGCTCTTACCTATCTTCTCATCGTCGTGGGTCTGACCCGGCTGCTGTCTTCGCTGGAGAGGAGGATGAATCGTGATAAAGGTTGAAAATCTGACGAAGAAATTCGATGGCGTAACGGTACTGGACTCTGTCTCATGCGAAATAAAAAAGGGCGAGGTTATCTGCCTCATCGGTCCTTCCGGCGCAGGAAAATCCACCTTTCTGCGCTGCCTCAATATGCTTGAAAAGCCCTCTTCTGGCCGCATCCTCTTCGAGGGAGCCGACCTGACAGACAAAAAGACGGATTTGAACCTGCATCGGCAGAAAATGGGCATGGTCTTCCAGCAATTCAACCTCTTTCCGCATATGACGGTGTTGGACAACCTGACCTGCGCGCCTATAATGCTGAAGAAAGAGCCAAGAGAGAAGGCGGAGGCCAGAGCAATGGATCTGCTTTCCCGGGTAGGCCTTGCCGACCGGGCTTCCTCCTGGCCGCGACAGCTCTCCGGCGGACAGAAGCAGCGTGTCGCGATCGTGCGGGCACTCGCCATGGAACCGGATGTGATGCTCTTCGACGAGCCCACCTCTGCGCTGGATCCAGAGATGGTTGGCGAGGTACTGGACGTCATGCGCCGCCTCGCAGAAAAGGGAATGACCATGGCAGTGGTGACCCACGAAATGGGATTTGCAAGAGAAGTCGCTAGCAGGGTGCTTTTTTTGGCAGATGGTGGTATACTGGAGGATGGTACGCCGGAGTCACTCTTCGGCACACCGAAAACTGAGCGCCTGCGCAGCTTCCTGGATAAGGTGCTGTGAGGCCGGGGAGGGATCCGTAATGTACGGCATGCACAGCCGCAGCTTTCTCACGCTGCTCGACTTTACCCCGCAGGAAATCGAAAGCCTGCTCTCGCTCGCAGCGGAATTGAAGCAAAAGAAAAAGGCAGGTGTCCCGCACCGCCTCTGCGAGGGAAAGAATGCCGCCCTGATCTTCGAGAAGACCAGCACCCGGACCCGCTGCGCCTTCGAAGTCGCGGCATACGATCTCGGCATGCATACCACCTATCTCGATCCCTCCGGTTCCCAAATTGGAAAAAAAGAGAGCATCGCGGACACCGCCCGGGTGCTGGGCCGAATGTACGACGGCATCGAATACCGGGGCTTCGGACAGGAAATCGTCTCGGCGCTTGCGAAATACGCCGGCGTACCCGTCTGGAACGGGCTGACCAATGAGTTCCATCCAACCCAGGTACTGGCCGATCTTCTGACGATCCGGGAACACCTGGGCACCCTTGAGGGAAAGCGCCTGTGCTATTTCGGGGACGCCCGCTACAATATGGGCAATTCTCTGATGATCGGCTGCGCGAAAATGGGGCTCTCCTTCACAGTCTGCGCGCCAGATGCCTATTTTCCGGACGCCATACTGCTTGACCGCTGCCGGGAGATTGCGAAAGAAACTGGAGCGGAGATCCACCTCATGACCTGCCCAGAGGATGCAGCGAAAGGCGCCGATGTACTCTATACGGACGTTTGGGTTTCAATGGGGGAACCGGACGAAGTCTGGCTGGAGCGTATTACTGCGCTCTCCCCATACCGCGTGACAAATCGCCTCATGGATATCGCAGAGAATGCCATATTCATGCACTGCCTTCCTTCCTTCCATGATCTGGGCACTGCCATCGGAAGAGATATACACAAGCGCTTTGGTCTCACCGAAATGGAGGTCTCGGACGAGGTCTTCGAGAGCCCTCGTTCCGTGGTCTTCGATGAGGCAGAGAATCGCATGCACACGATCAAGGCCGTGATGGCGGCGACGCTCTGCGCGGACTGACACGCAGACCCGTTTCCGTTTCCAACGAACCGCACCAGAGGAGGTATCCTGCCTTGATGGAGAATAAAGGAATCAGCCTAATCGCGCAGGTCATGATCCTGACAACGATTTTCATCTGCCTGACCGGCGTCATCACCTATGAATCTCAGCGGCTCATCTCCACTGGGAACGTCTCCGTGGAAACAGAGCAGCGAGCATCCCAGATTGCGGCCGAAATGACCTTGTGCATCCGCGAATACCCCTCGTACCGCTGGCTACTTTCCTATTGCCACCAGAACGCGGACGAGCTTGATATCGAATACGACGCTGATTATAGGACTGGCACGCAGACCGAGGGAAAATACCGCCTTCTCCTCCAGCGACACCCCGAATTCCATCTCCGGTACGCCTCCGAAGAAGAGATCTCCATGCTTCCCGAAGAAGACCAGAAGCTGTACGCGGAAATCACCTATTCTTGGCTGATCACAAGGATCAACAAGATCAAAAGAAGTCACGGCGTCGACTATCTGTTCTGCGTGCTTACGGATCCGGATTATCACACGCAATTTTTCCTGCTCAGCGCCGCGGACGCAAATTCTGTCCGGGGAACTAAGTACGAGCAGGTGTATCCCCTGGGCGTTACTGTCACGGTATCCGAAAACCAGAGCGAAGCCATGCGCGCCGCTCACGAGAAGAACGCACACCTAGCCGACGCCGGGAACTACGTCGATTATTACTCCTATCTGGAGATGATCGACGACGGTGACGTCTTCATAGGAATGACCTACGACCTGACGAAGCTCCGGGAGAACGGCCTTTCGAAGGCGCGCCGGGGAACCCTCTACGCCGTCACCTATCAGTTCCTTCTCTCGGCCGCCTACCTGACCATGACTATCCTCCTGGTTCTGCGACCTCTCAAAAAAGTACAGAAGAGCATCCGGCTCTACACGGTCAAAAAGGACAGCCGAGAGGTAGAGCGTGACCTTGAGCACATCCGGGGCGGAAACGAAATCGCTCGTCTCTCCCGGGACGTGATTTCCCTGACAAAAGAAATCGACGACTATGTGGCCCATATCAAGACGATCACGTCAGAACGGGAGCGCATCAGCGCAGAACTCTCTATGGCAAAGCAGATCCAGGCCGCCATGCTTCCTTCCGTCTTCCCCGCCTTCCCGGAAAGGACGGAGTTCGACCTGTACGCCACCATGGAGCCGGCCCGTATGGTAGGCGGCGATTTCTACAACTTCTTCCTGATCGACGACGATCATCTTTGCGTGATGCTGGCAGACGTCTCCGGCAAGGGCATCCCCGCAGCGCTGTTCATGATGGCTACGATGATCGTTCTTGAGGACTGCGCACGAATGGGTCAGTCCGCTGCGGAAATCCTTTCCCGAACCAACGAGGTGATCTGCCAGAACAACGAGAAGGAAATGTTTCTGACGGTCTGGCTCGGCATCCTGGAGATTTCCACTGGAAAACTGACCGCCGCCAATGCGGGTCACGAGTATCCCATCATCCGGAACCCCGATGGATCCTATGAGATTCTGAAAGACAAGCATTGTTTCGTTATAGGTGGCCTGTCCGGATCTCGCTATACGGAATACACGCTGCAGCTGTCTCCGGGCAGCAAGATCTTCGTCTATTCCGACGGCCTGCCAGAGGCGACGGACGCGCGGGAAAAGATGTTCGGCATGGAACGTACCCTGCGAGTGCTGAACGAGAACCCTTCAACTTCTCCGAAGGATACCCTCATCCGGGTCCGTCAGGCGGTTTCGGAATTTGTAGGCGATGCAGAGCAGTTCGACGACCTCACGATGCTATGCCTGGAGTACAAGGGATAAGAGCCGGTTAGAAAAGAACGCTAAACCCGAAACGGAAAGGATGTTCCAATGTTCGCCTATATCTGGCCCATGGCGCTACTCGTTTTTTCCAATACTGTATATCAGGTCTGCACAAAGTCCGTTCCGGAAAGGATGAATCCTTTTGCGTCGCTGACCGTGACCTATTTCATCGGCGCTACCGCCAGCCTTGTGCTGTCCCTCGTGCTGAATCCCGGGGGAAACCTCTTTTCAGAATACAGAAAGCTGAACTGGGCGCCCATTGTCCTGGGCCTTGTGATCGTCGGGCTGGAGGCCGGATGGATCTATGCCTATAAAGCAGGCTGGCCGGTTTCCACTGCTTTCATCGTGCAGAGCGCTTTCCTCGCCGTGACGCTCCTTCTGGTCGGTTATTTTCTCTATCACGAGAGCCTAACCTGGAACAAGTTCCTCGGCGTGGCAATCTGCCTCGTTGGGCTCTTCTTCTTGAACCTACCGGGGTAATGACAGAGTCGCCTGCTGCGCTGGTCTATCCCGTCAGCCAGATTCATAAGAAATTATCAGTCAATCATCAACAACCCGTAAGGAACTGCCATGACCTACTTAACACTTGCAAACGGCGCCGTCTTCACCGGGCGGCGCATTGGCGCGCCTACCGGATGCTCGGGGGAACTAGTCTTCACCACGGGCATGACCGGCTATCAGGAGACACTGACCGATCCCAGCTACGCCGGTCAGATTGTCATCCAGACCTTCCCCATGATCGGCAACGTGGGAACCATTTCGAAAGATTTCGAGGGCGCGCCGGCGCTGCGCGGCTATGTCGTGCGGGAGCTGTGCACCTCCCCTTCCAATTTCCGCACCGAAGGCCCGCTTCAGGACTTCCTCGTTATGCACGGCATCTCCGGCATCGCGGGGGTGGACACCAGGGAACTTGTGCGAATCCTGCGGGAAGAAGGTGCAATGAACGCCGCCATCACTGAAGATGCCCCCGCTGATCCTGCTACACTCGTGGGGAATTTCACGACGGGCACCGTTGCCGCCGTCTCCTGTCGCACGCCCATTGTTTACCCTGCATCCGGGGAAAAACGCTTCACTGTCGCCCTGATGGACTACGGCATGAAGAAGAGCATCGCGGCGGAGCTCTGTGCCCGGGGATGCGAGGTGATCCGCCTTCCGCAGAACACAACGGCGGAAGAAGTACTGTCGTTGCTCCCAGACGGGATTATGCTGTCGAACGGTCCTGGGGACCCGGCGGAAAATACCAGCTGCATCGCAGAGATCAGAAAGCTCCTTGGGCGCGTGCCTCTTTTCGGTATCTGCCTCGGACACCAGCTAACCGCCCTCGCTGCAGGTGGGCGCACGGAGAAGCTGAAATATGGCCATAGGGGTGCGAACCAGCCAGTGCGCGAGCTGTCCACCGGCCGCGTCTTCATCACTTCGCAGAACCACGGTTATGCTGTTGTTCCGGAAAGCCTCTCCGGCTTCGGCATCCTCTCCTACGAGAACGCAAACGACGGAAGTTGCGAAGGCGCGGACTATCCGAATCTCCGCGCCTTCACCGTCCAGTTTCATCCGGAGGCCCATGGCGGCCCCCGGGACACGGGCTTCCTGTTCGACCGTTTTCTTTCCATGATGGAGGGCTGACCTATGCCAAGAGACAGTACGATCCGCAAGGTACTGATGATCGGAAGCGGCCCCATTGTCATCGGGCAAGCCGCCGAATTCGATTACGCCGGAGCGCAGGCCTGCCGCGTTCTGAAGGAAGAAGGGCTCAGCGTGGTGCTGGTCAATTCCAATCCGGCCACCATCATGACTGACACCCATTTGGCTGATGCCATCTATCTGGAACCACTTCTACCGGAAACGCTCGAGCGCATTATCGAAAAGGAGAGGCCGGACGGGCTGCTCGCAGGCCTCGGCGGACAGACTGCGCTGAACCTTGCCATGCGGCTGTCGCGAGACGGCATCCTTCAGAAATACGGCGTACGCCTGCTGGGTTCACCCATCGGGGCCATCGAGCGCGCGGAGGACCGGGAGCAGTTCCGGGAGACCATGAGGCGTATCGGCCAACCCGTCGTTCCCTCGGAGATCGCAAACACGGTGGAACAGGCGCTGCGCGCCGCGGAGACCATCGGCTATCCTGTGATCGTACGACCCGCCTATACCCTAGGCGGCAGCGGCGGCGGCATTGCGGAGAATGCGGAAGCGCTGTCTATCCTCGCCCGCACCGGGCTCGACCTTTCGCCCATCACGCAGATTCTCGTCGAAAAGAGCATCGCTGGCTGGAAGGAAATCGAATTTGAAACCATGCGGGACTCGGTGGGCAACGCTATTGCTGTCTGCTCCATGGAAAACGTAGATCCTGTGGGTGTACACACCGGAGATTCCGTAGTCGTGGCTCCAGCACTTACATTAGCAGATCCGGAATACCAGATGCTGCGCAGTGCCAGCCTTGCCATGATCGATGCCCTCGGCATAGTGGGTGGCTGCAACTGCCAGTTCGCCCTCAACCCAGAGAGCTTCGAATACGCAGTGATCGAAGTCAATCCGCGCGTCTCCCGCTCCTCCGCCCTGGCCTCCAAAGCAACGGGCTATCCCATTGCAAAGGTTTCGACCCGCATCGCCCTCGGGTATACCTTGGGGGAACTTAAAAACGACATTACTGGCAAAACTTCCGCCTGCTTCGAGCCCACTCTCGATTACGTGGTGGTCAAGCTGCCCAAGTGGCCCTTTGAAAAGTTCGCTGGCAGCTCCAGAAAACTGGGCACCCAGATGAAGGCAACCGGTGAGGTCATGGCCATTGGACAATGCTTTGAAGAGGCGCTGATGAAGGCCGTCCGGGGGGCGGAAAACAAGCTCGATACCCTGAACGCCCCGCCTCTGTCCAGCGCATCCCTCATGGAACGGCTCGGCGCCTGTGACGACCGGCGGCTCTACACGATATTCGAGGCACTGAAAGCCGGCATTTCAATAGAAGAAATCCACGCGGTCACGAAGATCGACCTCTTCTTCCTACGGAAAATGCAGGGAATGGCGGAATACGAAATGCGTATCGCCTCCGCGCTTTCCGATGAGGATTACTTCCTTGGTAAACGCATGGGTTATCCGGACGCAGCGCTCTCTCGTCTCTCTGGGCGGAAGAACCTGCCCGCGTTCCGTTATGGCTACAAGATGGTGGACACCTGCGGCGCAGAATTTGCGGCGGAAACACCCTACTTCTACAGCAGCTGCGACGGAGCCTGCGAAGCGCGTTCTTTCGTACGCTCCGGCCAGCCCGTGGTCGCTGTACTGGGCAGTGGGCCCATCCGCATCGGGCAGGGTATCGAATTCGACTACAGCTCTGTGCACTGCGTCCGTTCCCTCCGGGAAATGGGCTACGACGTCGTCATCATCAACAACAACCCGGAAACCGTCTCTACCGACTACGACACGGCCGACCGGCTGTACTTTGAACCCCTCTGCCCCGAGGACGTTCTTTCGGTCTTGGAAGTGGAAAAGCCCGTAGGCGTGGTAGTGGCTTTCGGCGGGCAGACCGCCATAAACCTGACGGCCGCGCTGGACCGTTCGGGATACCGCATCCTCGGCACCTCCGCCGACAGCATCGACCTCGCGGAGGACCGGGAGCGCTTCGACGCCCTGCTCGAGAGTTTTTCCATTCGCCGGCCAAAGGGTGCTTCCGTCCGGGGAATGGAGGAAGCACTTGCAGCCGCAGAACGCCTCAGCTATCCGGTTTTGCTGCGCCCTTCCTACGTGATCGGTGGGCAGAATATGACTATCTCGAGAACCAAAGAGGAGACGGAGCGGTACATGCGCCGCATTCTCGCGGGGGGCATCGAGAATCCGGTTCTCATAGACAAGTATATGCCAGGCATCGAACTGGAAGTGGATGTAATCTCTGACGGAGAGAATGTGCTCATCCCTGGCATCATGGAGCACATTGAACGTGCGGGTGTACACAGCGGAGACTCCATCGCCGTCTATCCGCCGTATAACCTAAACGACCGCTTCCTCTCCGAAATCTGCGAGCGCTCCCGCCAGTTGGCCCTGGCTCTTGGCACGAAGGGCCTCGTAAATATCCAGTACCTGATTTTCGACGGAGAGCTTTTCGTCATCGAGGTTAACCCGAGAGCCAGCCGCACCGTCCCCTACATCAGCAAGGTAACACATGTCCCCATGACGGACCTGGCCTCCCGGGTGATGCTGGGAGAGAAGCTTCCCGACCTCGGCTACGGCACTGGGCTGTATCGTGAGCCACCCTACGTGGCGGTCAAGGTGCCAGTCTTTTCCTTCCAGAAACTCATCGACGCCAACTCCATTCTTGGCCCGGAGATGAAGAGCACGGGCGAGGTACTCGGCGTCGGCCGCAGCATGGCGGAAGCCCTTTTCAAGGGCCTGTCTGCTGCCGGCTTCTCCCTTCCCGAACGGGGCAAGCGCCCGGGTGTCCTCCTCTCCGTGGAGACCCACGATTACCAAGAAATCCTGACGCTCGCAAAACGTCTGTCCGACCTGGGCGTGCGGCTTTACGCTACGACCGGTACGGCAGAGGCCATCGCGCACCTCGGCATAGAGGTCATTCCAGTGAAAAATGCCTCCGAAAGCGACGAAATCACACGGCTCATGGAATCCCATGCCATCGATTACGTCGTTTACACCGGCGCGGAAAAGGATACGACGGTAGGCGACTACCGCGCGCTGCACCAGCGCGCAATGCAGCTGTCCATCCCCTGCCTAACTTCCCTCGACACCGCGAGCGCCCTCGCCTCTATTCTGGAGAGCGGATATACTCTGCGAAATACGGAGCTGGTGGATATCTGCCGCATGCGTCCCTGGCGGGAAACCCACCGCTTCGCGAAGATGCAGTCCTGCGGCAACGACTGCGTCTTCCTCGAAAACTTCGATGGCCGCATCACCTTCCCGGAATCCCTCTCCGTCACGCTCTGCAGCCGACACTATGGTATCGGCGCGGACGGCCTCGTGCTGATGGAGCGCTCCACTCATGCGGATATTTCGATGCGCAGTTTCAATCCGGACGGTAGCGAGGGCAGCATGGCGGGCAACTCCATCCGCTGCGTCGCCAAATATCTGTACGACAAAGGCCTCATCCGCGCAGAAACCATAACAGTTGAAACGAAGAGCGGGCTGCACCGCCTGCGTCTCTTCACCCGGGGCGGGAAAGTATCCTCCGTATCGGTGGACATGGGCGCGGCCAGCTTCTCGGCGGCCTCACTCCCCGCGGATACGCAGGCGGCGGAACTGGTGGATGCGCCGATTACCGTCCTCGGCGAACCATTCCGGATGACAGGCGTATCTATGGGCAATCCCCACTGCGTGGTTTTCTGCGAGCGCATCGACGGGCTAGATCTTGAGTGCCTCGGCCCCGCCTTTGAGATGCATCCCCTCTTCCCAGAGAGGACCAACACGGAATTCGTCCGCGTCGTGAACCGAAGAACGCTCCGCGCCCGCGTCTTCGAGCGGGGCATCGGCGAAACTTTCGCCTGCGGAACGGGCGCCTGCGCAGCGGCTGCCGCCGCGGTGCGCCTAGGGTTCTGCGACGCTGGAACGGACATCACAGTCAAGCTGCGGGGCGGTGACCTCACCGTGAACGTAACGCCCGAGCGCGTCCTCCTCACCGGCAACGCGGTGATGGTCTACGAAGGGGAATTTGAGTACTGAGCCCTGCTCTTTCTCATGGTCTTCTATGCAAGAACCGGCCTGTCGGGCCGGTTCTTTTGTCGGGATACAGCACAGATGCTCCATCCGGCATCCGCGTGAAATGCGGTGCAAAAACTCCCGTGAGAGCACGCTCAGCTGCACCTGGCCAGATCTGCCTGCAGATCCGCCAAAGCATCCACAAGCGGATACAGCGGGTTGGGGGTTGCTCCGTTCCGGAAGATGCCGTAAGGATGATCGGTATAGATGACGAAGAGGTACGGCCCACTCCCAGTATAAACGATGCCCGTGTCGTTGATCGCGCATTCGTCGTTTTCCGGATCCCCGTCCCGGAAGCGATCCGGGATCACGGCCGCGGGATCATAGTCCTCCTCCTCGTCCAGCCCACATTCCCATCCCGCCTTGGTCTGCACGGGGTATTTTCTGCCCAGGCGCTCCTTTGTCGCGGAGGCCAGGGAATCGGCATAATAAGCGCCGAAATTCTGCTGGTCCCTGTCTCCGTTCAGGAAGCAGTACAACCGCATCCAGAGCTTCAGCATGTCCCGGGCGTTTTTGTTCCGGGGATAGGGACTATCCGCGAAAGAGGGATCAACACCTGCTTCGTGGCACCACCGGAGGATCGGTTCCTTTCCGTAAATCTCCCGGAGATTTTCGTAAGCTTCGTTGCTGGAAAGCACGATGGCGTCCCGCAGATACGCCCCACTCTCGGAAAGCACCTCCGGGCGGCTCTCCAGGAGAGCGCCCACATAGATGGCCTTCACGGTGCTTTGGGTACACATCGGGATGCCAGAACAATACGCCGCACCGGAGCATGTCGCGAGATCCGCCAGGATCAGAGATACTTTGTGACCCCCTGCGCAGAGCGCCCGGATCTCTTTTTCCACCCTGTCCATGGTTTCCCGCGAAGGAGATTTTTTGCCAAAGGCAGCCAGTCCCTCTTCATCCCGTACCTTGTCGATCAGCTCCCGGAGTTCCGGCATGACCGGAATATATGCCCGCGCAGCTTCCCTGTCATAGGCGGGGGCTTTCCGTATTGCCTCCGTTTCCGCTTCCCGCGGGATCCGGACGGGCCCGGAGAAGGGAACGCCGTTCTTCATTCTCGACATATGCGATACCATCCTTTCGTGCTTCCGTTGTACCCCGATTGTACCGGTTTTCCTGCAGGGGATCAAGAGCAACGAATACGCCGGTTTCCTTTCTTGCCCCGTGCAGCATTTTATGGTATAATGATATTTGTGAAGTTTTGCGGCTTTATAAGCCGTTCAGCCCGGAAGGAGAGAATGCCTTGGCAATAACCGTAGGCCTCGTTTCGCTGGGATGCAGCAAAAACCGCGTGGATTCGGAGCAGATGCTCTGCTTCCTATCGGAAAAGGGATACCGGATCGCAAAAAATCTCGCGCGGGCAGAGGTCATCATCGTCAACACCTGCGGCTTTATCGAAGCCGCGAAGGAAGAAGCC
>JAIKWN010000068.1 GCA_024684665.1 Clostridiales bacterium
AGAAGTTGCTTGCAACTTCTCCTACCGTGCTCTGTAGTGTGCCTCTCTCAAGCATATTGTAACAGGAAACGGGCAATTTTGCGGCGTCCCGTTTTCATTCCTATTTGTGCCGGTGCCGCACCGGCATGTGGATTGATATGAAAAAGAATCTGACGGAACTGGTGATGATCCTGGACCGAAGCGGTTCCATGGGCGGTCTGGAGAAAGACACGGTGGGCGGCGTGAACGGTTTCCTTGCGAAGCAGCGGGAGGAGCCGGGGGAGGCGCTCGTATCTGTCGTGTTCTTCGACCATGAAATGCAGGTGATCTACGACCGGGCGCCGCTTGCGCAGGTCTCGCCGATCACGGAAAAAGAGTACTTCGTGCGGGGAACCACGGCGTTGCTAGACGCGGTCGGAAGGAGCATCCGCCACATCGGGAACGTGCATAAATACGCACGGGAGGAAGACCGCCCGGAGAAGACGATCTTCGTGATCACTACGGACGGCATGGAGAACGCCAGCCAGGAATACACATACGACCGGCTGAAGGAAATGATCGGGCGGCAGCGGGAAAAGTACGGCTGGGAATTCCTTTTCCTGGGGGCGAATATCGACGCCGTCGGGGAGGCCGCACGCTTCGGCATCCATGAAGACCGCGCGGCGGAGTTTATCAACGATGAAGAGGGAATCGCCCTCGGCTACGAAGCCTTCTCGGAAGCGGTCAGCAGCATGCGCGTCTGCAGCGCGCCCATCAACGGCGGCTGGAAGCGGAAGGTGGAAGAGAATACCCGCAGGCGCAAATAACCGCATTTGCTCCGCTGCCTCCTTTGGTGTATAATTCCTGCGCAAATTAGGAACGGAGGCATTGCTATGGACATTCACGCCATCTTGGCGCAGGAGTTTGAAACCACCGGGGCAGCGGTCGCCGCTGTGGCGGAGATGCTGGACGCGGGAGATACCATCCCCTTTATTGCGCGCTACCGCAAGGAGCGCACCGGCGGTATGGACGACACCGTCCTGCGTGGGCTGGAGACGCGGCTCAAGTATCTACGGAGCCTTGAAGAACGACGGGAGAAGATCCGCGCCGCCATCGCGGAACAGGGGAAGCTGACGGAGGAACTGGCGGCAAAGCTAGACGAGGCTTCTACCCTGGCGCAGCTGGAGGATCTCTATCTGCCCTACCGGCCGAAGCGCCGCACAAGGGCGATGATCGCGAAGGAGAAGGGGCTGGAGCCCCTGGCAGACGCCATCCTCCGGCAGGATCCCAAGGCGGATCCGGCAAAGCTGGCAGAAGCGTACGTTTCGGAAGAAAAGGGCGTAAAGGATGCGGAAGAGGCGCTCGCCGGCGCGCGGGACATCCTGGCGGAGCGCATGGCGGAGGACGCGGAGGCGAGGGCGCAGCTGCGCGCGCTGGTGCGGCGCACGGGTATGCTCGTCTCCGCGCTGGCCCCGCAAAAGGAACAGAAGGCAGAAAAGAAAACCGCGGTCGAAGCGGCGGAGGAACTGGAGGAGGACGCACCGAAAACCGCGAAGCGCGAGCAGGACGTTTACCTCCAGTACGCGGACTACCGGGAGCCCGTCCTGCGGGCCGCCAACCACCGCATCCTCGCCCTCAACCGGGGCGAGAAGGAAGGCATGCTGAAGGTGTCCGTGGAGCCTGACGAGGCGGGGGCGGAAGCCGTTCTTCAGCGCGCCTTCGCCCGGGGCTTCGGCCCCTGCCGGGAACAGGTGGAAGAAGCGGTAAAGGACGCCTGGAAGCGCCTGATCGAGCCCTCGCTGGAGCGCGAGCTGCGCTCGGAACTTACCGACCGGGCGAACGAGAGCGCCATCCGTGTCTTTGCCGCGAACCTGCGCGAGCTTCTCATGCAGCCGCCTGTACGCGGCCGGGTCACTCTGGGCGTGGATCCCGGTTACCGCAACGGCTGCAAGCTCGCCGTGGTGGACGAAAGCGGAAAGGTGCTGGAGACGGCCATTGGGCATTTTACCCTTCCCATGAAGGAAGAACAGAAGCAGCGGGAGCGCGCCCGCGTCTTGGGCCTCATAAAGCGACACGGGGTGACGGCCGTCGCCATCGGCAACGGCACCGCCTCCCGGGAGAGTGAGCAGTTCATCGCGGAGCTGCTGCCGGAAGTGCCCGGCGCGGCTTACATGATCGTGAACGAGGCAGGGGCCTCCGTCTGGTCCGCCTCCGAAAACGCGACGAAGGAGCTGCCGGATTACAACGTCCTGGAACGGGGCGCCATTTCCATCGCGCGGCGCATGCAGGATCCCCTGGCAGAGCTCATCAAGATCGACCCGAAGAGCATCGGCGTCGGGCAGTATCAGCACGACCTGAAACCGCAGGAGCTGAACGAGGCCCTTTCCGGCGTCGTGGAAGGCTGCGTCTCCTCCGTGGGCGTGGACGCTGGCACGGCCTCGGCAGAGCTGCTTTCCCACGTGGCGGGCATCTCCGAGACGCTGGCGCGGAACATCGTGGCCTTCCGGGAGGAGAACGGGATCGCCAGCCGGGCGCAGCTGAAGAAGGTTCCGAAGCTGGGACCGAAGGCCTTCGAGCAGTGCGCGGGCTTCATCCGTGTGACGGGCAAGGAGCCGCTGGACGCGACGGCGGTGCATCCGGAGAGCTATGCCGCGGCAAAGGCGCTGCTTACCCGCTTGGGCGTTCCTACGAAGGATCTTGCGAAGGGTGGCATTCCCGGTTTTGCGGCGCGGGTCGCTGCCGAAGGCACGGCGAATCTGGCCGCGGAGCTGGGCATCGGCGAACCGACGCTCAAGGACATTGCTGCGGAGCTGGAGCGCCCGGGGCGCGACCCGCGCGACGAGCTGCCTCCGCCCGTCCTGCGCACGGACGTGCTCTCCCTCTCGGATCTCAAACCGGGTATGGAACTGACCGGCACGGTGCGCAACGTGACGGATTTCGGCGCCTTTGTGGACATCGGTGTCCACCAGGACGGCCTCGTGCACATCTCCCGCATGGCAGACCGCTTCATTCGCCATCCTTCGGAGGCCGCGCACGTCGGCGACGTCGTGACGGTCTGGGTCGTGGAAGTAGACGAGAAGAGAAAAAGAATTGCCCTCTCCATGGTGAAGGAGAAAGCGCCGAAAGGATAAACTGGCTTAGGGTGAATTATTGCTTTTTAGAGTGAAAATTCGCTTAAAATGGAATAACGGAAACAGAAACAGCGATAGTTGGCGGATCAGAGTACGGGATTATACTATATTAGCAGACAGTATCTGGGGTAACGATATGTTATTGTTTCACGGTATCGATCGTTTGTTGGGAATAAAGGGGAAACGGGGTTACGGCATCTCGATCGCCGCTGCCAGAGGCGATAAAATCGAGACTTACTGTTCCGGCAGCGGCAGATACGGACAGGACTTCCCGGTCAATCCGGACATGCTGTTCCAGGCCGGTTCTGTCAGCAAGCCCCTGTTTGCGCTGACGCTCTTTCGATATGTGGATAAAGGGCTTATCGATTTGGATGCGGATATTTCGGGGATACTTAGCGATTTTGTGAAGAAGCCCCCTATGACCTTCCCGGCGCTGCTGTCCCACACAGCGGGGTACAGTGTCGGCGGATTCATGGGATACCGTGCCGATGCCCCGCTACTGTCGTTGGAGGACGTGATCGCCGGGCGCGGCAACTCAAGAAAGGTTGTCAGAATCAAACCCTACGGGAAGCAGTACAGATATTCCGGCGGCGGCATTACGCTGGCGGAACTTGCCTTTACGCGGCTTGCGGGAATATCGCTCAGGGATGCTTTTCAAAAGGAAGTCGCCGAGCCCCTGCGCTTAACCCTGAATTCCCGTGAATCCACACTAGGATGTCACTATAGAAAATGCTGCAAAACCGCATAAATACTGAAATTATCGCGTTTGGGGGATTGATTTCTTGCTAGTGATGTGATAAGATACATCACTAGGAGGTCGGATCGT
>JAIKWN010000070.1 GCA_024684665.1 Clostridiales bacterium
AGGTGCCAGCGGTGCCGCCGGTGGTGAAGGTCAGCTCTGCCAGGGCAGCGGTGCAGGCAAGCGCGAGAACCAAAGCCAGGGCGATGGAAGCAAACTTCTTCATAATCTTTTCCTCCCTTTTTCAGGTGATGTGGGCGCATTCTATCATACTCTCGTCTGATTTGCAAGACATTTTTTCTAAAAATTCATTTTTTTCGGTTTTTTTCGATTTTTCTTTTTGTTGTGCTTAAAACTGCGCTTGCAATACTGCATATTGTCCCCGGCAAATGCCGGGAGCGCTGCTGCTTCCTGGAAATCTGGTGCGCCTTGACAGGGGTTTCGGAAACCCATACAATGAATTTAAAGAAATTAATCATGATTGCTGTCAGAGGGGGGTTCCTTATGATAATAGGTCCGGAAACTACTGTTTCCACTACACAGACGGAAGAGATTGTCATCGTCGGCGCAGGCCCCGCGGGCATTTTCACCGCGCTGGAGTATCTTCGCCGCGGTGGGCGTGGGCATATTACGCTGGTGGAAAAAGGCAGGAGGGTGGAAGAGCGACACTGCCCTAAGGAAGTGACAGGGCAGTGCATGAACTGCCGCCCCTATTGCAACATTACGACCGGCTTTTCCGGTGCTGGCGCTTTTTCGGACGGGAAGCTGTCCCTCTCCTGCGAGGTGGGCGGCGATTTTCCGATGCTGATTGGAGAGGACAAAGCGCAGGCGCTGATCGACTACACAGACCGGATCTATCTGGAATTCGGCGCGGACGAGCATGTGGAAGGCCTAGGGGACCCGGAGGAGGTGCGAAAGATTCGCAAACGCGCCATTCGGGCAGGCCTCAAGCTCGTGGACTGCCCCATCCGGCATCTTGGCACCGAGAAGGCGCATACGCTTTACGTTGGTGTCGAGCGGCACTTACTGGAGAAAGGTGTTGAAATCCTCTTTGGCTGGGCTTGCGAGGACCTTATCATTGAGGGAGAGACTTGCCTGGGCGTCCGTATCCGCAAAGGAGAGGAAACCCGGGAGCTGTTTGCATCGCATACCGTGGTGGCCACGGGACGCCGCGGAGCGGACTGGCTGGAGCGCGTCTGTCGGGAGCATGGCATTGCCCACCAGCCTGGTACCGTGGACATCGGTGTCCGGGTGGAGTGCCGCAACGAGGTCATGGAAGAAGTGAACCGGGTTCTCTACGAAAGCAAACTGATTGGCTATCCGAAGCCATTCAAGGACAAGGTGCGGACCTTCTGCCAGAATCCCGGCGGCTTTGTCGCCCAGGAAAACTACGACAACGACTTGGCGGTCGTAAACGGACACTCCTATAAAGAAAAAAAGAGCCCGAACACAAACGTTTCGATCCTCTGCAGTCATAATTTTTCAGTGCCATTCAACCAGCCCATCGCTTATGCACAGAAGGTGGGCGAGTTGACCAACATGTTAGCCAACGGGCACATCCTCGTGCAGCGCTTCGGCGACATCCTGGATGGAAAGCGCACCTGGCAGCCGGAGCTTCTGCGCTCTAATGTGCGCCCGACCCTGCCGGATGCGGTAGCGGGGGACATCACGTCCGCCATGCCCTATCGGGCCATGACGAATATTATCGCGTTCATCCAGGCAGTGGACATAGCCGTGCCAGGCTTCGCCGCGCCGGAAACGCTGCTATATTCGCCGGAACTGAAGTTCTATTCGAATCGCGTTCGCATGAACGAGGACCTTAAGACCTCGGTTTCGGGGCTTTACTGCTTGGGGGATTCTTCCGGATGGACCCGCGGTCTCATGATGGCCAGTGCCATGGGCGTTCTTATGGGGCGGAAACTCTCTCAGAAGGAATGACCGGCTCCGTTTGCGCCGTAGACGCTTCTCGCAGTTCCTCCCGCAGGCGGGTGTTTTCCATGGCGGCGGAATGGTATGCTTCCTTTGCCATTGCGAGCTCCTGCTCATAGGTGGGCGTCGAAAAGATGGCGAAAAGCAGGAAGAACACGATCAGGGAAAGCAGCACGGCCAGGAGACGGAAGGGGCGAACGCGCACCCGTACGCGGGGGCGGCTGTCGATGGCATAAGTCATATTCTTCCTCCTCAGAAGGCTGTGGCGGCCCTGTCGTTCATAAGTAGCGCTTCCTGACGGGCGTCCGGCAGGAGATCCAAGGATACGGCGCCAAGCACGTGCCCCAGGCAGACAGCGCCAGAAAGCTCATCCTTCGGTCGGGGGGCGAAGGCGGGGTTATGGCTGTAGAGACCGTCCTTCCGGTATTCCTTGATGAGCCCGTCCCCGTCCTCCAGGCGGAACAAGCCGATTTCGCCCTCCTGCAGGCGCGTCCTGTCCTCTACGAGGACACGGCATCCGTCCGGGAAAGTAGGTTCCATGCTATGCCCGTTTACGCGGACCAGGAAGGACGCCCGCTGAGTTTCCGGTGTGCGAAGGATGAAGCGGGGTTCTCCAGTTTCACTCCCATCGAGCGGATGCCCGGAGCCTGCGGCGAAGGAAAGCGGAAGCTCCGGCAAAAGAAGGAAGCGGTCCCGGTTTTCTGAGAGCCAGGATTCGTCGTACCCCTCCGTGATGGAGGAAAGCAGGGCGTCCACGCTCCTGCGATCGTTTGTGGTCAGCCGGCGGTAGCGGGAAAGATGCTCCCTTTCCGCCCGGGTGAGCGTGTCCGCCGGCAAAGCGCCGCCCAGGAGTGCATCTGCACTGGTATTCAGGATACGGGAAAGCGGAACGACTAGGGAAAGATCGGGCCTTGAAACGCCGGTTTCCCAGTTGGTGACGGCGTTTTTTGTGACCGAGAGCGCCCGGGCAACTTGCGCCTGCGTGAGCCCCGCTTTGCCCCGCATCGCCCGGATGCGTGCACCCAGCGCCGTATCCGCCATCTTTGTCGCCATGCTTGTCCCTCCTCCGCAATCCGTTGTTCAAAAAAGATCAAGATTGCTGTGCTTTTGCCAGGAGTATAGCACAGGATTGCTTACCTTTCAACCCTCGTAACCCAAAATGGGGAGAAAAAGGGATACCAGAAAGAACATTTCAACAATAAAAGAAAAATCATAAGGGAACGCGCGAGAAGAACAGGAACATGACCGCGCGTGTTTCTTGGGAAGAAAAGGTAAAGAATCTTGACCTTCTAGATGGGTAGGAAACGCATTACAACAAAATGAAAACGAGAGCCAACGGCTTATGCCGTTGGCTCTCGTTTTACGGGAAGTTTACTCTTCCGGCTCGAACATGTCCTTGCCGACGCCACAAACAGGGCAGCACCAGTCGTCAGGGAGATCTTCGAAGGCAGTGCCAGGGGCGATACCGCTGTCCGGATCGCCAACGGCGGGATCATACACATAGCCGCAGGGGCCACAGACGTACTTCTTCATAGTGTTTCCTCCTTCGTTTTTCTTTTCGGGTTCGTCAGGCAGTTGCAGGAGCGACTTCACGAGTGCGGGGATGGTGGCAAAATCGCTTTCCTCTGGATTCCACATGGAACGGACGTTTTCGTCGATGACGGTGAAGCCAGCTTCTGCCAGCTTTGCCTGCAGGATCTTGACGCTTTCCCCACTCCAGCCATAGCAGCCGAAAGCGGCGGCGCGCTTGCCGCGGAATTTGAGTTGCTTCGCGAATTCGAGCCAGCCAGCTACACCCGCGAGGATGCTGTTAATGACGGTAGGGCTGCCGACGCAGACAGCCTTCGACTTGAATACCTCTGTCATGACGTCATTCTTGTCAGATTTTGCGATGTTGAAGACCTTCACCACGGTATCTGGGCTCACGCGCTGGATCTCTTCCGCGATACGATGGGCGATCTTTGCTGTGCCCTCCCACATCGTGTCGTAGGCGATGGTGACCTGGTTCTCCTGATAGGAATCTGCCCACTGCTCATACAGTTTCACGATCTGCATGGGGTCATCCCGCCAGATAGCGCCGTGGGAAGGGGCGATAATGTCGAAGGGCAGATTCATTCCCGCGAGCTCCACGAGCTTCTTCTGGAGTACCGGAGCGAAAGGATTCAGGATGTTGGCAAAATACTTCATGGCTTCCCGCCGGAGCAGGCAGGGATCGGCTTGATCGTTGAACAGTTCTCCCACGGCGTAATGCTGCCCGAAGGCGTCCATAGAGAAGAGGATGTTGTCCCCCGTCAAATAGGTGGCCATGGAATCCGGCCAGTGAAGCATCTTCATCTCGATGAAGATGAGCTTCTTCCCATTTCCGATGTCGACGCTGTCGCCGGTTTTGACGACCTTGAAATTCCAACCGCGCTTCCCGTACTGCCCCTCGATACTCTTCACAGCAGCGGCGGTGCAGTAGATGGGAGTGCCCGGGATCTTCTCCATGAGGGCGGTCAGAGAGCCAGAATGATCGCATTCACCGTGGTTGGCCACGATGAAATCGATCTTTTTAAGGTTCACTTCCTTTTCCAGGTTCTCGACGAAGTCGAACCGGTGGGGTGTCCAGACCGTGTCGATGAGCACGGTCTTTTCTTCCTCAATGAGATAGGCATTTTGGCTGGAGCCGTTCATAATGGAATAATCGTCGCCATGGAAGCTTTCCAGCTCCCAGTCCAGAAATCCGACCCAGCTAACGTTACCTTTTACGAGTTTGCGCATATGGGGTAATCCTCCTTATCTGAACCGGGGAAACCGCCCCGATCCCTTAACAGATATTTTACCATAATCCGGCTGAAAAAGCTATCCCGGGCTGGGAGGAATAAGGGACGCGGAAAGGGAAACGCGAAACGCAAAAGCTGAAACAGAGTAAGAAAACCAGACATCTCCGCGCCGGGTAGAGCGGATAGGAAATGTCTGCATTTGACGGTGGATGCTTTCAATTGATAAAAAATGCTCCCATAATCCAATCTGAATACGAATTCAATGTGGGTCGCATTCGCCCGGCAGAGAGATGCTACGCACACGACCAGAAGGTGACGGGATTTTTCTGGAAACGGGGAAACCGGAGAAAGAAAGCGGAGACTGCTTCTTTTTCAAAAGCGGCTGCTGTGCCCCATCTTTGTGAGATAAAACTGCTTTCTGTTTTTTATAATGGACGGATCGTTTAAATCTGGTATAATCCAGGCAGCAGGCGAAAGATGTCGGAGATGCGCCAGGAGAATCAAATTGCGCTACTCCCCGCCGGTATGCTACAATATGGTCAGGAACCGGGAGAAAGGACGCCTGTGCACCTGCTTGATGAAATGGATGAGCCGCCCCGGCGGCTGAATTCATTATTGCCCAATAAGAATCTCCCATCAAAAAACGAAAGATGTGACAATATGGAGAATAATGGTCAGGCCACAACCGGAGTGGCGCCTGAGGGAAAGAAAAAATCCCGCATTTTCAAAATTCTCGCCCGTATCGTGATCGTCCTGCTCATGCTGGCGATCGGGATTGGCGCAGCTGTGTTCTTCTACGCGCGCTACACAAAGACGCATTACACGATAACGTTCTATCAGAAAGCCTCCAAGAAGGTGAGCCAGAATATACGGCTCGCAGTTATTTCCGATATTCACAACCGGGAATACGGGGAAGGCAATGCGACGCTGATCTCTGACATCCAGGCACTGAAACCGGATCTGATCCTGTTCCTTGGCGATACGATCACGAAGACGGACGATGATTATGAGCCCATGCTGAACCTCGTGTCCAGGCTAAGCGGAATCGCGCCGTGTTACGGCGTGCTGGGCAATCATGAGAGCGAGCGCATATATTACCTTGACGACAAACAATTGCCCGAAAGGTTCAGGAACGCGGGTCTGAAGCTGCTGCGAAATGCACAGGAAACAGTTTCAATCGGAGCGGATAAAATCCAGCTGATCGGCCTGGAAGGTACTCCTTACGGATTTGAGGAGTATGGCGGTCGGGCCTTCATGGATCGGGTGAACTTTAATCCGTCCACATACTGCATTGTTATGCACCATATCCCGATTGTATTTGATTCACAGCTGTCAGGCTACGACTTTGACCTGGGGATCGCTGGGCACATTCACGGCGGGATCGTGAACCTTCCGTTCTTAGGAGGGGTGTTCGGTAACGAGGAAGGCTACTTTCCCCACTACTGTGCTGGGGAATATGCGCTGAGCGGTCAGAAATCCCTGATTATCAGCCGGGGCATGGGCGATTCCCGGCCTATTCCGAGGATCAACAACATGCCCGAACTGGTCATTATTGACATCAGCAGCTATTGACTGCCCGTAAGCGTTTGAAACCGTAACAGGAAATCATTTGCGTGAAAGCGGGCATCGTAAGGAGGGGTGGATTCCATGAAACTGGCGACGGCGCTGTCCGAACGGGCGGATCTGCAGAAGCGGATCTCCGAACTTGGCGTCCGGTTGAACAACAACGCGAAGGTGCAGGAAGGGGAAGAACCTTCCGAGGATCCGATGGAACTGCTTAAAGAGCTGGATACCTGCCTCATACGGCTGGAGGAACTGATATCCAGGATCAACCGGACCAACAACGAAACAGAATCCGGAGGGATGACCCTCACGGATCGGATCGCAAGGAGGGATTGTCTGAAAGAGCGCATCCAGATCCTGCGGAACTTTCTGAACGCCTCCAGCGAGAAGGTCTCGCGGTATTCCAAGGCAGAGATCCGGATCTTCAGTACGGTAAAGGTATCTGAACTGCAAAAACAGGTAGACACATATTGCCGGCAGCTGCGGGAAACGGATGAGGCAATCCAGGCGCTCAACTGGACGACGGAATTGCTCTGACGCAAAACGCATTCTGATGGTAGTCCGGCCGGGCGGGCATGATCTCCCGCGATTGAGAATGAATCGCATAGGGTGGTATGCCGGGCACATACCGGGGGTTCGAATCCCCCACATGACAACGTATGCCCAGCAAGGTTACACACGTACCCTGCATCCTGTACGATGACTACCCATTGCCGACGGTCGGATGAGGGTGGGAACGGGGGAAAACAAAACCTTCGGATTTTGCATTTTATACGATATCCGCAGCTGTATCCGGAAAGGAGCTTGCACGTTCCTTCGGAAGGAGAAGAAACTCTTTATGAAAATCTACGTCATCCGCCACGGAGAAACCGCTCTTAACGTGAAGCATGTGAAGCAGGGCTGGAAAGACGAGCCCTTGAACGATTTCGGGCGGGAGCTTGCCGTGCTGACCGGACGCAGCCTTCGGGGCCTGCGCTTTGACGCGTGCGTGACCAGCCCTCTTGTCCGCTCCCGGGAGACCGTGGAGCTGGTTCTGAAAGAGAGCGGGAACGGGGATGTTCCGGTGGAGACGGACGACCGGCTGAAAGAAATCAACTTTGGCGTGGAAGAGAATACGCCCTCCAATACCAGCGTCCTGCAACCGGAGGCCTGGAAGCTGTTTTTGACGGACGGTCTCAATTTTCCAGGCTTCCCGGACGGGGAAAGCATCCGGGACGTCTGCAGGCGGACCCAGGAATTTCTTTGGCAGCTTGCGGCGAAGGATGATGGGAAAACCTGGCTGATCGGTACGCATGGCTGCGCGCTGCGGGCCATGCTGAACCCGTTGTACGAACACCCAGAGCATTTCTGGCAGGGAAAAGTTCCGCCAAATTGCGCCATAACCATCTTGGAAGCCAAAGGCGGACGGCTCCGGATCCTCGAAAGCGATAGGGTGTACTACGATCCGTCTCTCGTGAAGGATCACTATGTCTCCATGCCTCGTATCTGAACCGGCGTTCAAATTGACAACCAACAGGGAAAACGGTATACTTGTCGGGCCTGCGGACGGCAGGTTTTATTTGTGATGCAAAGATGCACTTTGGGGGCGAAGGGAGATTCTATGGAGAATCTGGAAAAGAGCGACGTGCTTGTGCTGATTCCCGCCTATAAACCGGACGAGCGGCTCGTAACACTAACGAAAAAGCTGGTGGACGCGAAATTCCCTGTGCTGCTTGTGGACGATGGCGGCGGGGAAACCTTTGCTGGGATCTTTGAAAGATGCCGTGCCCTGGGTGCTGTGGTAGAAACACACGCCGTGAACATGGGCAAAGGACGCGCCCTTAAGACGGGCATCAACCGTGCGCTGCTTTCGTTCCCCGGGATTTCCGCCGTCGTGACGGCAGATGCGGATGGGCAGCATTCTGTGCCAGACATCCTGCGCGTCGCGGAGGCAGCGCTCGAGCATCCGAATGCCCTCGTGCTGGGCTGCCGTACATTTTCGGGTGACGTGCCTTTCAAGAGCCGGTGGGGCAACCGCATCACGCGCGCCGTGTATCGCTTGGCCAGCGGAGTCTCTGTTTCGGATACCCAGACGGGGCTGAGGGGGCTTCCGGCCCGTTCCTTTGCCGACATGGCGAGGATCGAGGGTGAGCGCTACGAATACGAGATGAACGTCCTGATGCGCCTCAAGGATATGAACCTTTCCGTTTTTGAAGTGCCAATCGAGACCATCTATATAGATGAGCAGAACAGCGATAGCCACTTCAATCCGGTCCGGGATGCCATCCGCATCTACCGGATCATCCTTCGGGGGCTTTTCCGCTATTCCTTCTCGGCCATTCTTTCCTTTGTGATCGACTTTGCCCTCTACTGGATACTGCTGTACAAAGCGGGTTTTGCCAGCTGGCTGTCCTATGTCTTGGCGAGGATCGTTTCTTCACAGGTCAATTACCGGCTGAACCGCTATACTGTTTTCTCCGGGCGGGGCGGGAAGACCGCCATGCCGAAGTACTATGCTCTGGCCATCGTGCAGGGGGCGCTGGGGGCCGGTCTCGTGCAGGTTTTGCCCCAGATCCTGCCTGTCTCCGCTGGCTTCATAAAGATTCCGGTGGATATCGTCCTTTTCTTCATCAGCTACCAGATCCAGCGGGATTTTGTCTTCCGGGGCCGATAATATGAAACGCCGCAGAAGGAAAACGGCCCTGCCGGTCGTACCGATTGCCAGTTTTATGGGATTTGCGCTGCTTCGCGCCGCGATGCTCCTCTTTTCCCCAGGGCCAGGCGTTCGCCTCGCCGTCGAATGGGCGGGCACGCTTCTTTTCGCGCTTCTGCCTGCGCTCTTCGGACTCTTTTACCTGGATGGGGATCGCAGTGGCCTTCTCCCTCCTGGTGCGCCAGAGGCGGAGCATATCCGCGCGGACACGCTCACGGGCGTCCTCTTCGCCTTTCCCTTTCTCCTGCTTTCAACTCTACTGCGACGGCTGATTCCCGGGGAGACAGAGGTGTCACTTCCGCTCTTTCTGCCCGCGCTGCTTCTTTCCGCCCTTCTGATTCCCGCGAGCCGCGCTCTGCTGGAGCGGGGGCTGCTGGCCGGAGAGCGCACCGGCTGGCCCCGCAGGCTCGTCCCTTCGCTCTTCTTTGCGGCGACAGGTGGTGCAGCAAATGAAGCGGTCGGTCGACTTATATTTGCGCTTATCCTGCAGGAGATCTCCGACAGGCAGGATTCCCTGATCGCCTCAATTCTGACGCACGCCGCCTTCGGCGCGGCGATGACTCTGCTGTCCCTCTCCGGGCTGACTCACGTTCTCTCCTCCGGAGAAATGGTGACGACGGCGCTGCTGCTCCTCCTCTCTCTTGCGTGCTGGCGGGCGCTGCTTGCTGCACTCGCGCTTCCTCCATGCGGGAGAGTGGTGGAGCCCACGCCGGAAAAACCGCTGCGCAGGCGGGAGGCAGTGCTTTTTCTCTCCGCACCGGTCTTCCTGCTGGCGGCGACGGTATTTTCCCTGTGGATGCTTTCGGGAGGCGAAATATGAATGCAGCGATCCTCTGTGTCGGCCGGCTCCGGGAATCCTTCTGGCGGGCAGCGGCGGACGAGTATAAAAAGCGCCTGTCCCGTTTCGGAAAATTTGAAGAGATCGAGGTGGCGGACCGACCGAAAGGGACGGACGAAGCCCGCGTCCTCCGCGAGGAAGGGAAGGATCTCCTCCGCCGCATCCGGGAGGATGACGATGTGATCGCGCTTTGTGTCGACGGCCGTGCGGTTTCTTCCGAGCAGCTGGCGAAGATGCTCCGCGAAAGGGAAGTGACAGGGCGGCGCACAGTCTTCGTGATCGGCGGCTCTCTCGGGCTGTCGCCGGAGGTTGTAGCGCGGGCAGGAACACGGCTTTCATTCTCACTCATGACCTTCCCGCATCAGCTGGCGCGGGTCATGCTTTACGAACAGATTTACCGCGCCTGCAAGATCAACGCGGGAGAGCGGTATCATAAATAGGAGGCTTATCCGTGACCTACGATTTTGAGCTGGTCGGAAAGATCGGTTCCATGGCTCTCATCCGCAGAGAAGAAGCGGACGTGGACTATAACATCTTTTCTCGCTTGGGGCGGGAGCTTTCCCCCGGCATGATCTGGGTAACAAGCGGCGCAGCGGAGATCGGGCGGCTCGATTATATCGGACGGACGGGGCGCGAGCTTTCGATCTCCCGC
Organism: Clostridiales bacterium; assembly: GCA_024684665.1. Next base: position 10,314 of record JAIKWN010000070.1, read on the forward strand.
GTGGACGCGATGACCGATTACGCTGCGCAGGGGCAGACGATCCTTATGGAGCAGTACCGCAGGTACATCCGTCCGGAATACTCCGTGCGCCAGGTACTCGTGGAGCATCAGCACTTCAACGACCCGGTGAAGCGGGAGCATATCCGGCGGCTCTTCCTGCGCGCGCGGGATCAGGGTGCGATCCCGATCGTCAACTACAACGATCCGGTGTCCGACGCGGAGAACCGCAAATGGGAGCTGTCCGAGCTCCGACGGGAACACCGCGAGGTGCATGAGTGCATCGACAACGACGAGACGGCAGCGGTCATCTGCTCTCTGGTATCCGCACGGGTGCTGCTCATCATGACCTCTACAGAGGGTATCTACCGCGATCCATCGGATCCGGAAACGCTGGTTACAGACGTCACGGCTAAGGACCCGGAGGAGCTTGAGAGAAAAGTCCGCTCCCTGCAGGAGAAATGCGTCGGTGCAAGCCGCGCGGGGGCCGGCGGAGCGCATGCGAAGCTCGAATTTGCGCTGCAGCCGGCCCTGCGGGGTACCACGGTGATCATCGGCCACGGGCGGCATCGGATTTCCGATCTGACGGAAGGCAGGGTCCCCTGCACGAGGATCGGACTCGTATGAAAGGAGTCCCCTTGAAAGTTAATCTGCATACGCATACCACCCGCTGCGGACACGCCACCGGGGCGGACGAGGAATACGTCAGGGCGGCGGTTTCGGCGGGTTTCGATATTCTGGGTTTCTCGGATCACGTACCCTGGCCCTATGCCTCCGGATACACCCATCCCGGAGTGCGCATGGTTATAGAACGCCTGCCGGACTATCTTGCGAGCGTCCGCTCTCTTCAGGAGAAGTATGCGGGGAAGATCCGGATCCTCTGCGGATTCGAGTGCGAGTACTTCCCGGAATACATTGAATGGCTGCACGGCATGGCGGAGGAAAATCGTCTGGATTACCTGATTCTTGGCAACCACTATGACGGGACGGACGAATCCGGTATCTATTTCGGGCGGATTACGCGGCCCGCGCAGCTTTCCCGCTATGTGAAGCAAACGATCAAAGGGCTTGAGACCGGGCTGTTTTCCTATCTGGCGCACCCGGATCTCTTTATGCGTTCCTGGCCCGGCGGCTTTGACAAAAACTGCCGCGCGGCAGCCAGGGACCTCTGCGAAGCCTGCGTGGCGCTGTCCGTTCCCATGGAATACAACACCCACCAGCGCTACGAATACGAGGAGGGATGCGGCTATCCCTGCCGGGAAATGTTCGAGACCGCGCAGGAATACGGTGTTCCCGTCCTAATCGGGCTGGACGCCCATCGCCCGACGGAATTGTCGGATCCTTCCGAATGGAACCGGTCGGAAGCGGAGCTGAAGGAAATTGGCATTCCCCGAATGGAAATGCCAGAGCTGCGGGCGTTTGGGAAGTAAACGCGGTCCCCGGACTGAACGCATACAAACCGGATAACCTGACCGAAAGCGTGACCGTGGCATCACGGGAGAGGGGAAGGGAATGACGAAATACATCTTTGTCACCGGCGGCGTTGTATCGGGCCTCGGCAAGGGCATCACGGCGGCCTCTCTGGGACGGCTTCTGAAGGCCCGGGGACTCAAAGTCGCGGCGCAGAAGCTGGACCCGTACATCAATGTGGATCCTGGGACCATGAGCCCGTACCAGCACGGGGAGGTTTACGTCACGGAGGATGGCGCTGAGACGGATCTCGACCTCGGGCACTACGAGCGCTTCATTGACGAGGACCTGAACCGGTATTCCAACCTGACCACCGGCAAGGTATACGCGAACGTCATCCAGCGGGAACGCCAGGGCGGCTACCTGGGTTCGACGGTGCAGACCATCCCGCACATCACGGACGAGATCAAGCGCTTTATCTACCGGGTCGGGGAAAAGACCGACGCGGACGTCGTTATCACAGAGATCGGCGGTACCATCGGCGACATTGAAAGCCAGCCCTTTATCGAGGCGATCCGGCAGGTCGGGCTGGAAGTGGGGCGGGAGAACACCCTCTACGTGCACGTCACGCTGGTCCCCTACCTGAAGGCGAGCGGCGAGCATAAATCGAAACCGACGCAGCACAGCGTGAAAGAGCTGCAGGGCATGGGCATAAGCCCCAATATCATCGTCCTGCGGGTGGACGAGAAGATCACCGACGAATCCATCTTCTCCAAGATCGCCCACTTCTGCAACGTAAAACCGGACTGCGTGATCGAGAACGTGACCCTGCCCGTTCTTTACGAAGCGCCGCTGATGCTGGAGGAGGCAAACCTCTCCGGGATCGTCTGCCGGGAACTGGGCATCGAGGCGCCCCCGCCGGATCTGTCCGAATGGAAG
>JAIKWN010000143.1 GCA_024684665.1 Clostridiales bacterium
TGACATTGTATTCGTTCTTCCCCGCCAACCGAGAAGGATCCCTCCGGCAGGGGCCCTCCGTCAGCACCTCCTGCACGGCGCCGATCTGGGCGGCAAGCTTCTCCCGTGTGCTTTCCTTCTGCACGGCACCCAGCTCCCCGATTCTCCGGGATGAAACCTCCGCCGGTATCTGATCCGGCATCGAGGCAGCCCTGGTTCCCGCCCGTGGGGAATAGATAAAGGTAAAGGCGCTGTCGTAGCGGACCTCCCGCGCAAGCTCCATTGTCTCTTCAAATTCTTCTTCCGTCTCCCCCGGATAGCCGACGATGAGATCGGTGGAAAGTGCGAGATCCGGTATCGCTTCGCGCAGCTTCCGGACCTTTTCGAGATACTCCTCCCGCGTATACTTCCGGTTCATGGAGGCAAGGATCCGGTTGCTGCCATGCTGAGCGGGCAGATGCAGACTGTGGCAGACATGCTTCGCCCCGGCCATGACGGCAATCAGTTCGTCCGAAATGTCCTTCGGATGGGAGGTCATGAAGCGGATGCGCGGAATCCCGGTTTCATCCGCCGCCGCAAGGAGTTCCGCGAAGCTCATCTCCCCCGCCCGATCCAAGCCGTAGGAATTAACGTTCTGCCCCAGGAGCATGACCTCTTTCACGCCGCTCTCCACAAGCTCCCGGATCTCCCGAAGGATGCGGACGGAATCCCGGGAGCGCTCCCGCCCCCGGACGAAGGGTACGATACAGTACGAGCAGAAGTTGTTACAGCCGTACATGATGTTTACATAGGCCTGATGAGGATTCGCGCGCCGAACGGGAAGATCTTCCGGTATCGTTTCTTCCCCGTCCCGCAGCACTTCCACTACCCGCCTTCTTTCATTGACCCTCCGGTATAAGAGTTTCGGGAGGCGATAGAGATTCCGGGTCCCGAACGCCAGGTCAACGAAAGGATACTGCCGCAGGATCTTCTCCCCCATCCCTTCCTGCTGCATCATGCAGCCGCAGACAGCGACCAGGAGATCCGGCTTGTCCCGCTTGAGTTCCTTCAGCCAGGTAACATTGCCAAGAGCCCGCCGCTCCGCGTTGTCCCTGACGCAGCAGGTGTTGAAAATGACGAGATCCGCTTCTGGCCTGTCCGCTGAGGGGCGCATCCCCATGCGGTCGAACATCCCCGCGATGGTTTCGCTGTCCCGTTCGTTCATCTGACAGCCGTAAGTAACGACGCAGTAGAGCGCAGGCCGCCCGGGCAGCGCCGCAAAAGCATCCATGAACCGTTCCTGCTCTTCGTGCTCCCGCGGCGTAAGTTCTCTTGCTTTGATTCTTTCCATATTCTTCCTTCCGGATCTTCGTCTTAATCTCTCTCCGCACCGGACAGTGCCGCACGTCTTTCAGCCCGCTTCCTGTCCGCTTTCCGCCAGTCATCGGAGGGTTCCGTTCCCTGTCCTCCGCAGGTATGGCAGGGCGAGCGCAGGAGTCGATGTAGGGACAGCCCCGTCCGCTTCCTCGAAAGCTGCATGATCCCCAGAGGACCAATTGCGTAAACCTCCGACGCAGCGGGATCGTTTTTCATTTGTCCGCGCATTTCCGCAAGAACAAGATCCCTGTTCTCCTTTTTGCGCATATCGATGAAGTCGATCATGACGATCCCGCCAATCCCGGTCAGTCTGAGATGACGGGCGATCAGCCTCGCAGCCTCCAGATTGAGAAGCAGCGCGGCCTCCTCTGGATCCCGCCCCTTATCGCTCCCGCCGGAATTCACATCGTATACAGTCATTGCTTCACAGAGATCCACAATGACGGTTCCGCCGGAGGGCGTGTACAGCTTCCGGTGGAGCGCTTTCCGGATCGCTTCATCCAGTCCGAAAGCATCACACAGCAGTGTTCGATCCTCAGAGAAAAACTGAATCTCCGCCCCGGGAATCCATTTCCGCGCCGCAGCGCGCAGCTCCGGCATCAGCGCTTCGTCGTTCGTGACGATCCGGCCTACCTCCTGGGATGCGTAGGTGCTGAGAATCTGTTCTGAAGGAGATGGACGCCACAGAAGACCGGGGCGCAGCCGGGTTTCCGCATGGCTTGCTATCTCCCGCATCCGATCCCGCAGGGATGCGATCTCCTCGCTCAGGTCTTCTTTGGACGCTCCCTGCGCCGCTGTCCGCAATACCGCGCCTTCCGTCTCAGTCAGAAGGCTCCCGGCAAGTTCAGTAAGGCGCTTCCGTTCGTCAGGATCCGCGATCCGGGACGAGCAGCGCACTTTCCCGCCCTCCGGAAGATATACGAGAAGACGGCCGGAAAGCTGCAGGTCCCTGCGAACGCGGAACCCTTTATCCCCGTTTTCCTGCCGGGCCACGCCCTGAACAGGCAAAAAGCTCCCCATTTTCAGCGCATCCTTGTGCTCCATCGGCAAAAACGCGTTCTTCTCCGTTCCGATGTCCACAAACGCCGCGTTCAACCGCGGGCTGATCCTCTCAACCCGCGCCAGATATACCGCACCCTCCGCCTGCTCTTCCGGTTCCCCCAGGCGGATTTCGATGGGTTCCCCTTCCGAGGAAAGGAGCATCACACGCAATTCCCCGCAGGACGCATCCAGAATCAACGTATTCATCGCGGCCACGGAACGTCGATTATCGGCATCTCCTGGCCGCCTATGACGGAAAGGAGAGCAGTCCGCACGACGCGCCATCTGCCGGAGGGAACGCCCGCAAACTTCATGATTTCTTCCATGAGAAGATCAGGCTTCAGGGTTTCCGCCTCCGTAAAGCTGACTGTCGCTAAAAGGACGCCGGTACCATCCGACTGCATTTCTCCCGATAGTCTGTGGATCATTGGACGGATATTGACCAGAGTCTCTTTCGTCTTGCTTTTGCGTACAGCAAAAATCTCTTTTTGCGCGAGGAAGCCTGGAACCGCAGTGATCACTGCCTCAGCCGTCTCCGCTGAGACGTGGAATCGATATGAGGCACGTTCCAGCAGCTTTCCGCATTTGGGAAAGCCGTTATCCACAAGGCGCACCCGTACCGGCTGCAAGTCCGGCGGAAGGGCGCGTTTCAGGGCAGACAGGCATTCCTCCGCCGTCGTGTCTTCGGAAAGCAGCACGTCGAGCAGCTCCGCCTCACCTGGGATACCGCTTGAGAGCGCCGAAGCAAAGGCCATGACAATGTGGGGATTGAACCCGTTTGAATAGGCGACTGGCAGGCCGCTCCTCCTGAGTGCCCGCTGCATCGTCCGCTGCAGATCCAGCAAACCGAGATGGCGCACCCGTTCTCCCTTTTCAAACTCGAGAAGCATTCTCATCTGTCCAGGCACACCCCCTGAAACCGCTTCAGACCGCATCCCCTGCAGCCCTTCCGGCAGTCCGCTGTCGTCTCCGCCTTCTCAGCGCGCAGCTTCTCCCGCCAGAGGAAACCCTCCGTCACGCCGGCGTCGATAAAGGACCAGGGCAGAATCTCACCCTTCTCCCGGCGCCGGTTCGCATAAAACGCAGGATCCACACGGCAGACACGGAAGGCTTCCATCCAGGCGTCAAAGCGGAACTGATCGCTCCAGCCATCAAACCGGCAGCCAAGCCTCCATGCTGTCTCAAGCACGTCCGCCATCCTCCGATCCCCCCGGGCGAAAACCGCCTCAAGGAAGGAGACCTCCGGCGTATGCCAGTTGAACTCGACGCCCTTGATGCGCATGATCTGGCAGAGATACTTCTGTTTTTCCTGAAACGTCTCTATGGTATCCTGCGGCTCCCACTGGAAAGGCGTGAACGCCTTCGGAACGAAGCACGAGGCGCTGCAGTGGATGCGCAGGCCCTTGGCACGCAGCTGCTTCGGTGTCTCGAAATAGCACCTCGATACCTTGTACGCGAGATCTGCGATCCCGTCCAGGTCTTCATAGGTTTCCGTCGGCAGCCCGAACATAAAATAAAGCTTTACTCCGCTCCATCCTTCCGCGAAGGCGCTCCGTACGGAGGATAGCAGGTCTTCTTCGGTGATCCCCTTGTTGATAACGTCCCGGAGGCGCTGCGTTCCCGCCTCCATGGCGAAGGTCAGGCCGCTCTTGCGCACCTTCTGCGTCTCATGCAGCACTTCCTTTAGATCCCCGTCCAGCCTGAGGGAAGGAAGAGAAATCCCGACCCGCTGTCCGCGGTATTCGTCAGTAAGCGCGGTGACAAGTTCTTTCAGGCAGGAATAATCCCCGGTGGACAGGGAAGACAGCGTTACCTCCTCATAACCCGTCTGGGACAGCAGCTTCCGGGCAAGCGAGAGGATCCGCTCCGGGCTCCGTTCCCGCACGGGACGGTAAATCATGCCCGCCTGACAGAAGCGGCAGCCGCGGGTGCAGCCGCGCAGCACCTCCAGGTTTACCCGGTCATGCACGATCTCCATGTAGGGAACGATGAGGCTTTCAGGATAGGCCGCGTGCTCCAGATCCAGTACCACATTCTTGCTGACAACAGCAGGTACCTCAGCACGAATCGGAGTGAAGGATGCGATCGTCCCATCCCCGTGATAGACGGTCTCATAGAGGGAAGGTACGTAAACGCCGGGGAGCTGCGACAGGCGGAAGAGGCATTCTTCCCGGGAAACGCCTTCCTGCTTCGCCCGCTTTACCACATCGATGGTTTCGCCGATGTTCGTCTCCCCGTCTCCGATGGAAAACGCGTCCGCAAAGCGGTACAGGGGCTCCGGATTAAAGGCGCAGGGCCCCCCCATGACGACGATGGGATCCGCCCAGGTACGCTCATCGGAATGCAGCGGGATACCGGAAAGATCCAGCATTTCAAGGATGTTGGTATAGCTCATTTCATACTGCAGCGTGATGCCCAGCATGTCAAACTCCCGGATGGGTCTGCGCGTTTCAAGAGAGAAAAGTGGCGTCCCCGTCTCCCGCATGCGGTCCGCCATATCCGTCCATGGCATAAATACCCGCTCGCAGAGGGCGTCTTCCCTGCGGTTGACGATATCGTACAGGATCCGCGATCCCAGATGGGACATGCCGACCTCGTACACATCGGGAAACGCAAAAGCGTACCGGATCGAAACCCGGTCCCAGTCCTTCATCACACAGCCCAGTTCCCCGCCCATGTAGCGGGCAGGCTTCTGCACCTCGTCCAGCAGCTGCTCAATCCGATCCTTCAGCAATGGATTCTCTCCCATCCTTCGCGTGATGTGTGACATTGTATCCGTTTTGGGCGTTGCGGTCAAGAATTCCACAAAAACCGCTTCCCCGGAAGGAAAAAGCTGCCCCGGAACCGGAGCAGCCAGAATCGGTCAGAAACGCGTTATTTGGTGCCAAAGAGGCGGTCGCCTGCGTCGCCCAGGCCCGGGACGATGTAGCCGTGATCGTTCAGCTTCTCGTCCACGTGCGCCACGTAGATGTCCACGTCCGGATGATCCGCCTGAACGCGCGCAATCCCTTCGGGCGCCGCGATGAGACAGACCAGCTTGATGTTCGTGCATCCCCGTTTTTTCAGGAAGCCAATGCCCGCGGACGCGGATCCGCCGGTAGCCAGCATAGGATCCACAAGCAGGATTTCGCGGTCCTCCGCGTCGGGCGGAAGCTTGCAGTAGTACTCGACCGGCTCCAGGGTTACGGGATCGCGGTACAGCCCAATGTGGCCAACCTTCGCCGTCGGAACCAGGCTGCGGATGCCGTCCACCATACCGAGGCCGGCGCGCAGGATCGGAACGATGGCCAGCTTCTTGCCGGAGATCATATTAGTCTCTGTCTTGCAGATCGGCGTTTCCACTTCCACCTTCTTGAGTGGAAGGTCGCGAGTTACTTCAAAAGCCATCAGCGTTGAAATCTCGGTCAAAAGCTCCCGGAACTCCTTGGGGCCTGTTTCCTTGTCCCGCATGATGGACAACTTGTGCTGAATAAGCGGATGATCAAATACATGAACCGTTGACATGGTTTGCCTCCTTTTTACTCTTCTTGTCTTGCGCATCTACATTATACCATTTGTGCGCAATCAGGGCAAGACCGGTATCCGTCAGCAGTGCACGACGGTTCCCATGGGATCGCCCGCCATCACGCGCAGGATGTTTTCCGGGTCGTCCAGGCCGAATACGCGGATGCAGGGCACCCGGTTTTCCCGGCATATGGTGATCGCCGACGCGTCCATAACCTTGAGATCCCGCTCCATGACTTCCTGATAGGTCAGATCGCGGAGGAACTTCGCTTCAGGATTCAGGCGCGGGTCGCTGTCGTAGACGCCGTCCACATTCTTTGCCAGCAGGATGGCGTCAGCGCCGATTTCCACCGCGCGCAGGGCCGCCGCCGTATCCGTCGAGAAAAAGGGATTGCCGGTTCCGCAGGCGAAGATCACGACGCGCCCTTTTTCGAGATGCCGTACCGCGCGCCGGTAGGTGTACGGCTCGCAGAAGCGGTTCATCTCAACGGCCGACATGACGCGGGTGGGAATGCCGAGACGCTCCACCGCATCCTGCATGGCAATGCTGTTGATCGCCGTGCCAAGCATGCCCATATGATCGGCGTTGACCGCTTTCATCTTTGCTGCAGGGCCCTGCCTGCCCCGCCAGATGTTTCCGGCGCCAATCACGATCGCAATCTCCGCGCCGGTTTCATGGATTTTTGCCAGCACTGCGGCCACCCGGTCGATCTGCTCGAAATCGAAAAGGCGCCCGTGATCGCCGAGGGCCTCGCCGCTCAGTTTTATCAGTACCCGTTTGTATGCCTCCATGAGATCCCATTTCCCCCTTTTCGCCCGAAAAAAGGGACATGCGGCGCATGTCCCTTTGCGTTTCGGTTTACTTCTTCATCTTCGCCTGCTCAGCGGCGATGTCTGCGGCCAGATCGTCATGCCGCTTCTCAAGGCCTTCGCCACGCTCGAAGCGGACGAAACGGACCACATCGGCCTTTCCGGAGAGCATCTTCTCAATGCTGATGTCCGGATCCTTGACGAAGGGCTGCTCCATCAGGCAGACTTCCTTGTAATACTTTTCGATGCGACCATCCACCATCCGCTCAACGATCTTCGCGGGCTTGCCCTCATTCAGGGCCTGCTGCGTCAGGATCTCGCGCTCCTTCAGCAGATTCGCGTTCGGCACTTCGCTGCGGTGCACAAACTGCGGCTTCGCCGCGGCGATGTGCAGGGTGATGTCGTGGCTCATCGTGCGGACTTCGTCCGTCACTTCGGCGCAGGCGAGTTCCACCATGACGCCGATCTTGCCGCCCATATGCACGTAGGTGTCCACCAGGCCGGCAGAAGGAACGTAGCGCTCGAAGCGGCGCAGGCTGATCTTCTCGCCGATCGAAGCCGTAGCTTCGCCGATCAGATCGTTAACCGTCTTCGAAGAATCCGCATAGAAGGGCTGAGCCAGCAGCTCGTCGACGTCCTTCGGTGCGCAGGCAGCGATGTGCTTCGCGAAATCGCGGCAGAGCGCCTTGAAGCGGTCCGTATTGGCCACGAAGTCGGTCTCACAGTTCACTTCGACCACGACGCCAGTTCCGTCTTCCGCGACGAATGCGTCAACCATGCCTTCGGCGGCGATGCGGCCCGCTTTCTTCGCAGCGGCGGCCAGTCCCTTTTCGCGCAGGAAGTCGATCGCCTTGTCCATATCTCCGTCGCACTCGAGAAGCGCCTTCTTGCAGTCCATCATGCCGGCGCCGGTGCGCTCACGCAGCTCTTTGACGAGAGCGGCTGTTACGTTTGCCATATGATATTCCTCCCAATCACGTTGTTCCGTGCCGCGCTTACACCGCGGGCTCGGACTGCTCGCCCTGCTTGCCTTCCAGCACGGCGTCGGCCATCTTGCCGGCGATCAGCTTGACCGCGCGGATCGCGTCGTCGTTGCCCGGGATCACGTAATCGATCTCGTCCGGGTCGCAGTTGGTATCGACGATGGCGACGATCGGGATCTTGAGGGCACGGGCTTCCGCAATGGCGATGTGCTCCTTGCGGGGATCCACGACGAACAGGCAGCCAGGCAGATTCTTCATCTCACGGATGCCGCCCAGATTGGCCTGCAGCTTTTCACGCTCGGCCACCAGCTTGATGACCTCTTTCTTGGGAAGGACCTCGAACTCGCCCCTCTGCTCCATCGCATCAATGGCGTTCAGGCGGGCAATACGGGTCTTGATCGTGCGGAAGTTGGTCAGCATGCCGCCCAGCCAGCGGTTGTTGACATAGAACATGTTGCAGCGCTCCGCTTCATTGCGGATGGACTCTTGCGCCTGCTTCTTCGTTCCGACGAAGAGAACGCTCTTGCCTTCCATCGCGACGTTGCGGACGAAGGTGTACGCCTCGTCGATCTTGCGGACCGTTTTCTGCAGGTCGATGATGTAGATGCCGTTGCGCTCCGTAAAGATATACGGGGCCATCTTGGGGTTCCAGCGGCGGGTCTGATGTCCGAAGTGGACGCCGGCTTCCAGCAGCTGCTTC
>JAIKWN010000145.1 GCA_024684665.1 Clostridiales bacterium
CCGGGGAAGGAGCGATTCAGAAACATCAAGTTGGAATCAGTTTTCTTGTTGATTAGATAGGCCGCGAGCCCCAGAACCAGGCAGAAGACGAAATAGGCGGGGAAGTCGGAAAGCTCGAGGGTCGCGTATCCGCTGCGGGAAATCAGGATGCCAAGCCAGACCATCCAGCCATGATAAAAGAAGCTGTGCAGGCTGCAGTAATGCCAAGTGGGATAGAGCAGGAGAGCGGAGGAGGGATAGATCAGGAAGCAAACTCCGGCGCAGAGCCCGCCCGTCATGAGGAACACATCCCCAGCTCTTTGCCAGATGCCGCTCCCAAAACCAGAAAGCAGGGAGGCGTACAGCGCGCCGGAACAGAAGTACAGCGGAACCCAGGTGGTGGGATCGCTGTTCTTTTCCCGAAAGAGCTTGAAGCCGATCTTGACAAGCTCCAGGATCCACATGAGGATGGCCGTGACACGGATAAGCTGATGAATTTGTTCAAAAGGGAGGAGCAACGTATGATTGAGCAACACGGCTATGGTGATCAGTGTCAAGACCAGAAGGAGCCGGTGCCCGGCGGAGTGCAGCCCCGCGGGCTCGCATTGTCCGTAGACAGCGAAGAAGTCATGTCGCTTCGGCTTCTTTTCTCCCGCGTCCCGTTCTCGGTCTTCGATGGTGATGCTGTGGTCGTGCACGACGGGCTTCCATTCCATGTTCTTGCGGAAAAGGCCGCCGATCGCGAGGGGTAGCCAGGAGAGCATGAAGAAAGGGAAGACGAGCACTACTGCGGGACTGACTTGGGGCTCCTCGTCCCTCTTTTTGTAGGCGAGATACACGTTTGGCATGAGGATAAACCAGACGGCGAAGAGGAGGATCACAAAATACCAGACGCCAAGATTCGGCAAGACTCCCGCCCGCACGAGCTGCCAAACGGCCCAGATGAGCAGGAGGCCATAGAGCGGCACAGTGAAGGATGCGGTGAAGACGATGCCCATACAGAAGCCGGAGAGGGAGCCGCGTTTGAAGAAACTGCCGAAGAGGCGGTGCGCATAACCTCGCATGCATTCCGCCTGCCCGAAGCACCAGCGGGAAAGCTGTCGCGCCGCCATATGGATGGTAGTAGGATATTCGTCATAAGTCACGGCGTCGTGGGCATACACCACGCGCCCGCTTCCAGCGACAGCCAGGGCTGTCAGTTCCAGGTCCTCCGTCAGGGTGACGATAGGGAAGCCGTGTTCTGTGAGCCATTCCCGACGGATCATCCAGCCGGTCCCATTCAAGGCGCAGCTCTCTCCTGCATTCGACAGAGCATGGTTGTAGTAGACGTTCTGGATGAGGTAGAATATTTCATAGCAGCCGGTCAGGAGGTTCTGCGAGGCGTTTTTGCCACTGCGGCGGCCCTGGACGATGTTTGCCCCTGCCTCATACTGCCGGTTCATCTCGGAGAGAAAACCCTTGTCTACTACGTTGTCCGCGTCGAAGATCACGAAAGCGTCGATGTCCTTTCGCTCCGAAAGCGCGGAGAAAGCAAAGCGCAGAGCGTCGCCCTTGCTGGAGACGGGACAGTCTGGCCTGAGGATGCGCGCCCCAGAGGCTTCAGCGATTTCTGCCGTCCGGTCCGTGCTGTTGTTGACGATGACGTACACCTTAAAGCGATCTTGGGGATACTCCTGTCGCATCAGGCTGTCGATGAGATTCCCGATGACATGCTCTTCATTTCGGGCGGGAATGAGGATGGCAAAGCGACGGCGCTTTGAAGTCTCCCTGCTCCTCGGAATGGGCTTCTGCCCGCGCACGAAACAGTAGGCGACGAAATACAGCAGAACAGCAGTGGCAAAAATGAACAGGATGAAAAGGATAACGGTCATAAATCGACCCCCCGGACATATTGAATGGCTTCGGAAGCGTGAAAATGGCGGAATTCAGGAAGAATTACGCAATTATACCCCATCTTCTAGGAGTGAGTCAATCGCGAACACAGTGAGGGAAAGGCTGCGCCTTAGTTGCTGCTAACCTCTTTATTATGGTTCGGCTATCTGCTTAAAACAACATGTAATTTACGATGTTTTTTCTCGCAGGATTGACAGGAAATGGCTAGTAGGCTATAATCTTTCCGGTCGCGGATTGGTGAAATCCGTAAATTAAAAAAGGAGGTTTTTCCTATGCGCAAGATTCTTTCTCTCGCCTTGGCATTCTGCCTCGTGCTCGGCCTCGCCTGTGCCGCTTCCGCAGAAGGCAAACTGATCGGTTACACCTGCATGGACGGCACCAACCCCTTCTTCGTGGCCCTCGAAGGCGCCATTAAGGAAGTCGTTGAGGCTAATGGCGATACCCTTGTTTCCCTGGATCCCCAGAACAGCAACGAGAAGCAGATCGCTCAGATCGAGGACATGATCAGCCGCGGTGTCGTTGCGATGTTTGTGAACCCGGTCGACCGTGATGGCATCACCCCCGGCCTCGATGCGCTTGCGGCCGCCGGCATCCCGATGTTCGGCTTCGATACCGAAGTGACCGACATGGACAAGCTTGTCACCTATGCCGGTTCTGATAACTACAACGCGGGCAAGGTCTGCGGTGAGGACCTCGTTGCGAAGTGCCCCGACGGCGGCGACATCATCGTGCTCGACTCCCCGACGATGCAGTCTGTTGTGGACCGCACCAACGGCTTCCTCGAGGCGATCGAAGGCCACGGCTTCAACGTTGCTGTGCAGATCGACTGCATGGGC
>JAIKWN010000162.1 GCA_024684665.1 Clostridiales bacterium
AGGTCGCGCCGGGCAAGCAGGTCGTGACGATCTCGGAGCGGGGCTTCGGGAAGCGCTCGAATCTCGATGTGTATCCCCTGCGGGATCACCGCGGCGGCAAGGGCGTGCGGGCCATGAACCTGACGGAGGAAACCGGCCCGATCGTGGCACAGCTGCTGATCCCCGAAGGGCTGGATCTCATGATCATCACGGACGACGGCACGATCATCCGCATCCCGGCGGACTCCGTCCGCATGACGGGGCGGGTCGCCAAGGGCGTCCGCGTCATGAAGCTCCGCGAGGGCAGCCGGATCGTCAGCGTCACGGCGACGGAGCCGGAGGAGGACCCGGAGGAGGAAGACGTCCTTGCGGAAACCCCTGACGCGCCGGAGGCGGAACAGCCGGACGAAAGCCTGGACATGGATTTGGGCGGCGGGCCGGGAAGCGAGCCGGAACCGGAAATCTGAAATATAACCGCCGGGGAATCCCGGGGAAAGAGGCGTATATGCTTGCGAAAGAGATTCTCGACCTGCGCGCTCTGCTGAAGGAAGGCGAGGCGCTGATCGGAAAAGAAGCGGCCGTGCAGGGCTGGGTCCGCAACCACCGGAAGCAGAAGAATATCGGCTTCATGGAGTTCTTCGACGGCACCTGCTTCGGGACGATGCAGATCGTCTACGACGAGAACGTCAATGATTCTGCCGCCGTGCGGGGCATCCGCAACGGCAGCGCCATCACCGCCCGCGGAACGCTCGTGGCCGGGCGGGGCGGCATCGAGATGCAGGCGAAGGAGATCGTCCTGGAGGGCGACTGCCCGGAGGATTACCCGCTGCAGCCGAAGCGCCACAGCGTCGAGTTCCTGCGCGAGATCGCCTATCTGCGCCCCCGGACGCGGCTCTTCCAGGCCGTCTTCCGCGTGCGCAGCGTAGCGGCGCAGGCCATCCACAACTATTTCCAGGACCGGGGCTACGTCTACGTGCATACCCCGCTCATCACGGCGAACGACGGCGAGGGCGCGGGCAACACCTTCACGGTGACCAGCGCCGCGCCCGGAACCTGCGTGCCCCCGGAGGAGGATTTCTTCGGCAAGGCGACGAGCCTCGCCGTCACGGGGCAGCTGGAGGGCGAGACCTTCGCGCTGGCGTACAAGCGCATCTACACCTTCGGGCCGACCTTCCGCGCGGAGAATTCCAACACCAAAACGCACGCGGCCGAGTTCTGGATGATTGAGCCGGAAGTCTGCTTCTGCGACCTCGACCAGCTGATGGACCTCGAGGAGGACTTCCTGAAGTGCGTGGTCAGAGAGGTGCTGGACAAGGCCATGCCGGAGCTGCTCTTCCTGCAGGGATACGCGAAGAGCGATCTGGTCGAAAAGCTGAAGAAGCTGACGGAATCCCACGTCGCGCGGGTCACCCACGCGGAGGCCATCGACATCCTCCGGAACGCGAACGCGGACTTCGAGCACGAGGCGGTCCCGGGAGAGGATCTCTTCCGCGAGCACGAGAAGTACCTGACGGACGTTCACTTCCACTCCCCGGTCTTCGTCTACGACTGGCCGAAGGAGATCAAGGCCTTCTACATGTACCAGAACGACGACGGGAAGACCGTGCGCGGCGTGGACCTGCTCGTGCCCGGTTCCGGAGAGCTCATGGGCGGCAGCCAGCGCGAGGACCGCTACGACGTGCTCTGCGCCCGCATGGATGAGCTCGGCATCTCGAAGGAGCAGATGGACTGGTATGTGAACCTGCGGCGCTTCGGCGGCTGCACGCATTCCGGTTTCGGCATGGGCTTCGAGCGCCTCGTCATGTACCTGACGGATATCGAGAACATCCGCGACGTTCTCCCTTATCCTCGTACCCCGGGGAACTGCGAATTCTGACGCGCAAAACAAAATCAAAAAAGAGCAGCGGCGGCAAAATGTCGCCGCGCTCCTCGTTTTGGAAAATAGAAGCACAATATCTCTAAATGGCAAACGGGGTGGGAGCGTTTTCCAGCTCAGGAAAGATTTGCGTGAATGAGGCGAAGTACTGCGTCAGGATCGGAAAGATTGTACAGGACGAGGCCTTCCGCCTTATTTTCGTCGTCGCGGCAGCTGTTGGTCAGCGTCGCGTTGCGCTCGTGGATGGGCTTCATTCCGACGGCTTTACCCAGCCGTACGGAACGGTTTTCGCGGCCGATATCCATAGCCAGACCGGCGCAGAGGGGAAGGGAATAATCCGTATAAGGACTGCGCACGAGTACGCGTCGGTTGGTGATATGATACTGCGTCCGGTTTTGAAGCGCCCTTGTATCGCGGACCGTATTCCAGAGGATCAATACAGGGATCAGATCGAACACGACAAGTAATGCGATGCGCTGCCCCAGAGTTGCGCCAGAAAGCAGGAAGGCCGCGCAGTAAAGGCCCGCGAGTATCAGGATGCAGCATACGATCCAGATGATGATCGTCCGCGTTTTCATGACGTTGTCGAGCAGCACGACTCCTTCCGGCTTTCCTGCCCATAAAACCTTTTCGCCTTCTGCCAGTTCCGGATAGCTGTTTTCTGTAGATTCCATGTTTATTCCTCCCATAAACTGAACGCCGAATGGCGCTGATCATTCCGGTTTTCCGGATTCGCGGAGCGATTTTTCTTTGCGCACTTCTGTCAGCAGTTTGTCCTTATAAATCCCTTTGTCGTACAGCCAATCCATAATGCCAAGATCGTAGCGGATCGACCAAGCGAAGATTGCGGCGATGAAAATCCAGAAAGCAATGGTCTGCATGGCTCCTCTCCTTTCTGCCGCGGCTTTAATCAAATGTGATGATAGCACCGTTCCCCGCTAATGTTCCGCTAAGAATGACGGACAGAGAGGAGCAGAGAGAAGCTTCGTGGTATAATCAGTCTGGGTGATATTCGATATGAAACCAACCGTAACCCGGAAGCGGAACGGCATACTCCGCGACTTGCTGGTGTTCAGCGGGATCCTGGCGGCCGCGATTCTGATCTGCATACCACTTGCGGACCTGTTTGATGATAACAACCCTTTTTCCGCCCCGGTATTCATCCTCGCAGTGGCGTTAATCGCACGTTTTACCAGCGGATACGCATGGGGCATCCTGGCCGCCGTCCTCGGGGTGATCTGTGTAAACTACATGTTTACCTTTCCGTATTGGCGCTTCAACCTGTCGCTCTCAGGCTATCCGCTGACCTTTACGGCCATGCTGATCGTATCCGTGCTCATCAGCACGCTGACGACCCAGGTAAAAAGGCAAGAACAACTCCGCAGCGAACGGGAACGGCAGAGAACAATAATTGCGCTGCTCCGCTCCGTATCGCATGACCTCAATACGCCGCTCACGGCAATCATCGGTCTCAGTCGGGTGCTACTGGATCATCCGGAACTTGAAGAAGAGGAAAAGCGCGAAAAGCTACGCAATATCATTCGCAGCGCAAGCTGGCTGTCCCGTGTCAGTGAAAACATGCTTTCCGTCACGCGATTCCACAACGGGAACGTGCGCCTGTCAAGCGAGGCACAGGTGCTTGAAGAAATTGTATCCGGCGCAGTTTTGCGATTCCGCCGTTTTCAGCAGGATATCCCGATCCGACTTACCGTTCCGGAGGAGATCCTAATCGTGCAGGCAGACGCCACGCTTCTCGAACAGGTGTTTCTCAATCTCTTTGAGAACGTCGTGCTGCACGGGAAAGGCGCGACAGAAATCCGCGTGATTCTCCAGCCGGACGAAAACGTAGCCAGAGTCCGGGTCGAGGATGACGGACAGGGCTTCACGCCGCAGCTGCTACCTCACCTCTTCGAGGATTTCACAGGGATCGCGGAGGAATTCGGCGGAACCAGCAAGATGGGTATTGGGCTTGCGAGCTGCGCCACCATCGTACGTGCGCACGGAGGCTCGATCACGGCAGCCAATCTGCCGGGCCACGGCGCAGTAGTGGAGTTTACGGTTCCGCTTGCGCCGGAGGAGGAACCTGCGGATCCTGCAGGAAAAACGTAGGTTTTCTTTTGAACTAAATCGCGCTGGAAATACGCAGGCGAAAACAATAAAAGGGAGGGCAACGCTGCATGAGAAACATCAAAACCCGTGTCCTCGTCGTTGAAGATGACGAAGGGATCTGTTCTTATCTTACAGCCATCCTTCCGAAAATCGACTTTGATGTCTGCCGAGCAGCCTCGGGAGAAGAAGCGCTTACACTTACGTCCTCCCAATGCCCGGATCTGATCCTGCTCGATCTTGGTCTCCCGGACGTGGATGGAAACCGCATCATCGAGCGGCTGAGACAATGGACACAGGTACCGATCGTCGTGATTTCGGCGCGTTCGCTTGAAGAGGATAAAGCGAAAGCGCTCGATCTAGGGGCCGACGACTACCTTGTGAAACCCTTCGGGGAAGTGGAATTAAAAGCGCGTATGCGGGCGGCGCTCCGGCATCGCCAAGCGGCTGTCTGCCGTCCAATATCCCCCGACGGCATAACGCATATCCGGGACCTGTCAATTGATTACGACCGCAAACGCGCATATATGGGAGAACGGGATGTCATGCTGACGCCGAACGAATTCCGCATTCTCGCTTTTCTTGGCCGCAGCGCAGGGGAGATCGTCACATATCGGGATCTGCTGCGGGAGCTTTGGGGACCTTATACGGGCACGGACAACAAAATCCTGCGCGTTCATATGGCTGCGATCCGCCGGAAGATCGAGCCGAATCCCGGTGAACCACAGTACATCTTTACTGAAGCAGGGCTGGGATACCGCTTGATTGCAGGGTAAGGCGTCATGTGCGGCTATCAAAATCTGTTTTCTGGGGTAATCCACATACAATCAATAACAACGTCTTCTCCCAAGCAATGAGAGAAGACGTTGTCTTTTTTATAGATATCTGTTCCTGTGACACCTCAGCCATGGAGCTTAATGCCTATCCCTTCACACCGCCAGCCGTAATGCCCTGCACAAAATAGCGTTGTAATGGCAAGAAAAGTAGCACAGGGACAATGGTAGAAATAGACGCAGCAGCATAGACGAGGCTCCAGAAGGTCTCGTTCTCGTCCTTGAAATATGCAAGGGATACCTGAATCGTCCTCATCTCCGGGGATCTGGTCACGAGCAGGGGCCAGAGGTAATTGTTCCATTCGTTCACGAAGATCATGAGCCCAGCCGTGATGAAGATCGGCACGGAAAGGGGCGTAACGATTCGGAAGAAGATCTGCCGGAGATTCGCGCCGTCGATGCGCGCCGCCTCCAGCAGGCTGACCGGAATGCCCTTGAAAAACTGCGTGAACAGGAACATCGCGAGGCCGCTCGATATGCTGGGCAGGATCAGCGCCCATCGCGTGTTCACCAGACCCATCTGTGTGATCATCGTGTACAGCGGAAGCGCGACACTGTCAATCGGCACCATGAAAGAAACCATGAATATGGCAAACAGCGCGCCCTGCCCGCGGAATTTATAAAACGCAAACGCGTACCCCGCGAGACTCGCGACGAGAAGGTTTACCGGGATCAGCACAGCGACGACGATGGAGGTATTCAGCACCGCTGTCCCGAAATGGAAGTCCCGGAAAATGATCCCGTAGTTCTCCATAGTCCAGCGCACAGGGAAAATCGTGTCCTTCGAAAAGGGGAATGCGTATTTGAAGATCTCCTCGTCCGTCCGGAAAGAAGCGAGCAGCACGTAAAGGATGGGAAATAGCGCGATGACCGCGATCAGGACATAGACCGCATACAGAACCGCATGGCGCAGGCGCGCCGCTGTCCTCGGCTTCATTTTTCCATCCCCCTTCACGCGTCGTCGTCGCCGCGGTTCATCATGAGGAACTGCGCGACGACCAGGAGAATGATCACGCCCAGGAGCACAGCGGTAATCGCTCCTGCCCGGGACATGTTGCCGTTCTTGAAAGCGGATTTATATACTTCGTACATGAGCACGTTAGTGCTGTTCTGCGGCCCGCCTTCCGTGATGAGCTTCGTCGGCGCGAAGAGCAGGAAATTGGCAGAGGTATTTGCTACCACCACAAAGAGCATCGCCCGCCGGATCAGGGGCAGGGTGATGGAAAACAGCGTCCTGAAATAGCCCGCCCCGTCCAGCTTCGCAGATTCATACAGGGAAACGTCTACGCCCTTCAGACCGGCAAGCAGGTACATCATCCAGTAGCCGCATCCCTTCCAGGTGGCCATGATGACGATAGACCAGAGGGCCTGCCCTGCGTCTGTAAAGAAACCCTGCTTCGGTATGCCGAAGATGGAAAGGAGACTGTTCATGACACCGTTGTTGACGTTCATCATGAGAGCCCAGGTCACAGAGGCCACTGAGATGGCCATGGTGACGGGCAGGTAATACACGCTGCGGAAAAATCCCACACCCTTCACGTTGTTGTTCACGAGCAGCGCAAGGATCAACGAAACGACGATCTGTAGCGGGATCATAACCGCATTCATGCGCAGCGTTACGAAGAGGGAATTCCAGAAAGTCTTATCCTTAAAAAGGATCTCATAGGTGCGCAGCGAAAAAGCACCCTTTCGGATAAAGGATGTAACTACCGCCGAAAAAATCGGATAGATTTTGAAAACGAGAATCCCGATGAGCGCCGGTAGCAGCAGCAGATAGGGAACCGCGTCCGCGGCGCGGAAGCCGCGCTTTGTCTTTGGCATGGGCTTTGTCATGGCGTTCGCCCTCCGATGCAGAGGCCTTAAAAAGGGGATCGCGGCGGATCCGCCGCGATCCCCGGAAGGTTGGGTTTCCGGATTTCCCCGCTCAGTCCTCGTACTCCATGAAAGCGGTGGTCAGCTCGTCCACACAGTTCTGCGCGGCCTCGGCGGGGTCAGCGCCGTTGCGGACGTTCTCCCAGAGGGCATTGACAGAGGTGGAATACTCGTTGAATGCCGGGGTCTTCGCGCGGACGAGCGCGGTATTCGCGCCTTCATACTGCGCGATGGCCAGGTAGGGCTTCGCGGCGATCAGTTCGTCCGTGAACTGCCGGGTCAGGGCGGGAAGCATGCCACTCGCGTTGATGTACACGTCGGATCCGTCATAAATGCACAGATACTTGATGAACTCCGCAGCGGCCTCCGCCTTCTCGGTCTTCGGGTTCATGCCGACGGCCCAGCTACCGCAGCAGGTGGTGACGTCCGCTTCGTGCCCCTCAAAGAAGGGTTTGTAGGTGAATCCGTAGGTGGTGAATCCGTTGTTGTTGAATGTGCCGGGCAGCGCGGTCGTGCCCAGGTAGAAGATGATCTTGCCGGCCATAAAGTAGCTACTGGTGTCGCCGGCGGCGATGCCCTTAGAGAAGACGCCGTCGTTCACCTGCTGCTGATACCAGGTCAGGGCCTCGATCCAGGGTTCGCCGTTAATGACGCCGTCCACGGAGAGACCGCCCTCGGCAATATTCTTGCCGCCGCGGTCGTTGGCCAGGACGTTCATCTGATAGGTACGGCCGACCTGCTGGAACTCGATGCCGACGATGCCCTGGGTCCCGTCCGGATCGACCTTCGCCTGGATGTCCTTCGCGGTCTCGACCAGCTTCTCCCAGCTGATACGGTGCTCGCCGTCCACGCCGGCGAAGAGCTCCGCGGGATCGTAGCCCGCCTGTTCGAGCAGTGCGGTGTTATAGTACATGACCAGCTCGCTGTCACCCATGGCCGCTCCGTAGATGGAGCCGTCCACGGTTACCTCGTCCTGCATCGCCGGCGTAAAGGCGGCGAATTCCTCGGAGCTGATGTAGCTGTCGAGCGGGGTCAGGTAGCCACGGTTCACATAAGCCGCGATGTTCGGGCCGTCCGCCGCGAACACGTCGAATTCCGCCGTGCTCTGCTGCATGGAAACCTCGATGGTCTCAAAGACGTTGTCAAACGCCAGGTACTCGGCATCGCAAACGATCTTGCCTTCATATGCCTTGTTGAAGGCTTCGACGGCGGCGCTGACGCCTGTCTGCTGTGTGTTGGACATCATAAGTTTGATGGTTACGGGCCCGTCCGCCAGAGCGGCAGTCAGGCTGAGCAGCATCGCAAGCGCGAGCGCAAGAGACAGGAACTTTTTCATGGGGCACCTTCCTTTCTTGATTCTATGGCAACCGCATCCGCGGCCGACAGCAGTTTCAGGTCAGCTTTTTCAGCATATCCCCCACCAGCGCATCCTTATACACATAGTAGACGTAGCGCAACGGCGGGGCGTCCGGAAGGAAGGAATAAGTTTCGTCAGGCTGTGGCAGCGGCGCGGGAGCGATCCGGTCCAGGAAGAAACCGGGATTCACAGCCCAGGCGGCCACGCAGATGTCCCAGAGGGGCTTGCTCCAGTGAGGCGGCGCGTTCTTCTGCCGCATGAAGGAAACGGTGTTTTCCACAAGATAATCGCACACGGCGTTTTTTCCGCCAAACAGTGCACGCAGCTCTGGCTCGCAGAAGCTGAAGTGGGAGATGACGCCAAAGAGGGGCAGCTGTACAAGCGGAACGCCGCAGCGCATCACAAGGCGTGCAGCAGCGATATCCTGCCGGCAATTGAAATCGTCGCAGGTTCCGAAGTGATGGGCATGCCCACCCAGCCAGACAACCTGAATCCGTTCCCTGAGGGACGGATCCAGCATCAGCGCGGAAGCAATGTTCGTCAGGCAGGCCAAAGCGACCACATAGAGGGGATCTCCCGGACCGTGCCCTTCGGAACAGCGGATGATCGCCCGCGCCGCTTCCGAATCCACCGGGGTCAGTGCCCCCGGAAGATACCGATCGCTTCCGTAATACACGCGATCCGTCAGATCTACCCGTTCCATCAGGCAGAGCATATGCAGGATCTCGTCGTAGCTCTTTCTCATCCCATCCCCGGGATTCTCCGAGCGCGGGAGGCGTTTCCACTCCGGCTTCCCGTAAAAGGGCGCAGCTGTGATCGCGCGGACGCGGCATGCCTCGCCGCTGCGGAGCAGATATGCCATGGCATACTGGTCGTCGATCTCATTGTACGTATCCGTATCCAGCACCACGTCCCGGACGCCCAATACCGGCCGAACAAGACGGGAAGCGATCACAGCGTCCGGCAGCTTCGGAAAGAGTTCGTAAAACGCACTGTCCACGGATACCCTCCCCATTCCACATAGATTGTCCGCTACCGCAGGTTGATCAAGTTAATTCTTACAGAAATCATAACATCTTGTACAGCACTTTGTCAAGTTTCCTGTGCAGGGTCCGGTGCATTCTCCCCCGCCGTTTCGGTATCCCGGGCGCGGACGCTCCGCACACCGAAATACTGCGCCATGGAAACGTTGGTCCAGACGGTTGGATCGGGAAAGGCCGTGGGCTTTCCAGTCACGGTCTGCACCGTCCAGGCTGGAAGCAGTACGTCGTCCTCTGGTCCTGCTGCTTCGCAGAGGGCGTATTCGTCCCGGACCTGAGCACGGTACGCCTCCTGTGTTCCGTCCCGCTGATCGGACACCAGCTTCACATAATTCCGCAGCTGTCCACCAAGCAGGCAAACAGCAAAAGCCAGCACGGCGGCGCACAGGAAACCGGTCCGGGTGCGCCTTTCGCAAAGCCACAACCGCGCCTTTCCGGAAAGCCGGCGGAGGATGAGGATCCAGGCCAGGGGCAGTGCAAGCAGGACATAGTCGTGATACATATTAACGACGCGGCCGGAACCGGCATAGCCGGAGGAGTACATATGCGGGACGATCATGGCGCAGAGGATGAGATAAAAGCCTGCAAGGGTCATGATGACAGTCGGAACGCCGTCCCCCTTTCTCCACGCAGGAAGCGCGGAGGAAAGCACCGGCGTCAGAGCGAGCAGCAGGGCGAGCAGCGGCGTTTTGAGGCAAAAACGCAGGATGTACCTGCCCGCGTCGCGCGCCGTCCAAAGCAGGGAAGAAAGGAGCCATGCGGCGCCGCTTTCATGGGCGCCGTCCGTCGCCATGCGCACCCGGTTTCCCGGTGCCACTACGGAGAGGAAGAGCCCCAAGGCGATCGGCAGGAGCAGAAGAAATAACCGCCGCTGCGTAATCAGCGCCTTCCCCATCCCCTGTCCCCGCACGGCATACACCCGTAGGCAGGCCAGGAAAAATAACCCCGCAAGGGTCATCATCGCAGTAATGTAATTGTCCATACCCAGGAAAAAGAGAACGAGAACCGAAACTAGCGCTGCCATTCGCCGCGCAACCATCCCCCGGGGAACACAGTCGCAGAGGGTCAGCGTGAAAAGCGCCACGGCATTCGCTCCGGTATAGAACCATGCGCCGTTGAACCAGTAAATTCCCTCCACAATGTCCGGTAGAAAAAGCAGCTGCGTGGCGGAGAGGCAAAGCATCATCGGAATCCGCAGCCGCCGTGGCACGGACAGCGCCAACAGGAAATGGGAAAGAAAGACAAGAACTGCCACGATATTGAGCACAAGCAGAAAAACCGCGTGCAGCCCGTACCGGTGCAAATTGAAAACCGCGGGGTTCAGCGCCATGACAACCACGCCCGTGAAGGTCCCCTGCCAGTCCCGCCAGGTTCGGACAGCGTAGGACAGCGCATCCTTAATCACATGGGGCAGACTATGCGTCGCTTCCCAGGTGGGATGCGTATAGGCTGCGAAGGTGAAATCATCCGTCGCGGGATGCGCGGCGGGCGTGCCCAAAAAGAAGGGCAGAAGCAGCAGCGCCCAAAGCAGAACGCCGGCAAGCCCCAGCGCAATCCGTTTGCCCATCTGCCTCTCCTCTCCTTCTTCCCGGTATTCCTTTGATGAAGCTTCTCGCCTTTACACGTTGAACCGGAACAGAGTCACATCGCCGTCCTGCATGACGTAGTCCTTGCCCTCGCTACGCACAAGGCCCTTTTCCTTGCAGGCAGCAATGCTGCCATACTTCGCAAGTTCTTCAAAGGGAACAATTTCCGCGCGAATGAAGCCTCGCTCGAAATCCGTATGGATTTTGCCGGCCGCCTGCGGCGCTTTTGTGCCTTTTTTGATAGTCCAAGCCCGGCACTCGTCGGCGCCTGCCGTGAGGAAAGAAATAAGTCCCAGCAGGTCATAACATTCGGCAATCAGCCGGTCGAGGCCGCTCTTCCCGATTCCCAGGTCCTCCAGGAACATCGCCTTTTCTTCCTCTTCCATCTCCGCGATGTCTTCTTCGATCTTTGCGGAAATGATCAGCACCTTCGCGTTTTCTTCCCTTGCGATCTCCTTCACATCCGCGATGCCCGGCAGCTCGTTCTCTGGTTTTCCCAGGTCGTCTTCCCGGATGTTGCAGGCATAAATGACAGGTTTGGTTGTAAGAAGGAACCATTCCCGCGCGATCTCCCGGTCCTTATCGGACATGGGGCAGGTCCTGGCTGGCTGCAGATCGTCCAGATGGGCCAGAAGGCGCGTGCCGAGATCCGCTTCTTCCGCCGCCCGTTTGTCGCCGCTCTTTACCAGCTTCGCTGCCTTCTCCTGCCGCCTGGCTACGGTTTCCCGGTCAGCAGCAATAAGTTCCAGATTGATGGTCTCAATGTCGCTCTTCGGATCGTGGCTGTCCGCGTGGCGGATGATATCCGGATCCTCAAAGCAGCGCACCACATGCACGATGGCTTCGCACTCCCGGATATGGGACAGGAACTTATTCCCCAGTCCTTCGCCCCGGCTCGCTCCCTTGACGAGGCCAGCGATATCGACGAACTCGATGACCGCTGGGGTCTTCTTCTTAGGGCTGTACATTTCAGCAAGCCGGTCTAGGCGCTCATCTGGCACGGCGACGACGCCGGTATTCGGCTCAATCGTGCAGAAGGGATAATTGGCAGCCTCAGCGCCCGCCTTCGTAATCGCATTGAACAGCGTGGACTTGCCAACGTTCGGCAGCCCGACCACACCTAATTTCATGGGAACTCCATCTCCTCTTCTGGAAATTCGTTTAACGGAAACATCGTACCACAACAGCGCAGTTTTCTCAAGACCGGGTTTCCACACAGAAAAGCGCCCCCGGTATAAGGGGGTGCTTTTCTGTGTGGGATCCGGCAGCGTCCTACTCTCCCGGGCCGTCTCCAGCCAAGTACCATCGGCGCTGAAAGGCTTAACTTCTGTGTTCGGGATGGGAACAGGTGGATCCCTTT
>JAIKWN010000176.1 GCA_024684665.1 Clostridiales bacterium
ACGATCAGGACGCGCACTGCACGGTCGTGGACTATCTCATCGATGTCCGGAAAGCACTGGCGGAACACGCCGAGTATGAAGAATCCGTTCTGTGACGGAAGGGCGGATACGGAAAACACAGGAGGGCTGCGGTATGGCATCGAGCAAGGAATACCTGGACTTTATCCTGGAGCAGCTGGCGGGCGTGGAGGGCGTCACCTGGCGGGCGATGATGGGGGAGTACATCCTCTACCACCGCGGCCGGATCTTCGGCGGTATCTATGACGACCGCTTCCTGGTGAAGCCCACAAAGTCCGCGCTGGCCCTGATGCCGGAGGCGGACAGGGAGCTGCCCTATGAAGGCGCGAAGGAAATGCTGCTGGTGGACAACGTGGACAACCGGGAGTTCCTGACAGAGCTGGTGACCGCCATGGCGGATGAGCTTCCGGCGCCGAAGCCAAAGACACCAAAGGGCGGGAAACTTGGATGAAGCGGGACCGCTTTGGTTTGTCCATTGTAAATTAATTCGACAATTATCGAAACAGATATTGACAACAGATGATGCTTGTGCTATATTCATTTCGATGATCATCGAATTATTTACCGCGGAGGTATCTGAACATGGAAGCCTTTATCCAATCCCTTAAAGCGGAGAACGATGCTCTGAACCGGCAGGCAGCCGAACTGCGGGCCGAGAACAAGGGCGACGAGGCCGTGTTCTACACGGTCCGGGCGAATGTGTACGACATCTGCGCCACCGTCTGCCGCGTGCACCTGAGCAAAGGAAACCTCGCTGCGGCTGACGCGATCTTCGACCGCTTTCAGAACGAATGGGGCGCGGCGCTGGAAACCGCAAAGCGCCAGGACAATGCCCGGAAGATCTGCGTCGAGGAGACAAAGCTGGAAGCGCTGGCGGACATCCGCGCCCGCTATGCCGCGGCAAGGAGCGCATCATGAACAGGGAGACGGCGATCCGGTTTTTCAAGTGCCTTTCGGACGCGTCGCGCCTGAATATCCTCTCCGCCCTGCGGAACGGCGAGGCCTACGGGGAGCTGCTGGCGGAGCGGCTCGGCCTGAGCGCATCCACGCTCTCCTTCCACATGAAAAAGCTGGAGGAGGCCGGCCTGGTCACTTCCCGCAAGGAGCAGTACTACACCGTGTACGCCCTGAATGAAAGCGCGACGCAGCAGCGGCTTGCGGACCTGATCCGGGACGATTCCCAGGAGGAGGAAGACGCCGCGCAGCAGCGCGAAGACGCTTACCGCCGGAAGGTCCTCGACGCGTTCTTCGACGGTGGCCGCCTCCTGTCCATCCCCGTCCAGCGCAAGAAAAAGCTGATCATCCTCCAGAAGATTGCCGAGAGCATCGAACCGGGCAAGGCCTATGATGAGGCCGTGGTCAGCGGGATCATCGAGCGCTTCCACCCGGACTACTGCACCCTGCGGCGGGATATGATCTCCGAGGGGATCCTGACGCGTGAGGACGGGAAATATGTGAAGGTGAAATAGGTTTTCGGCATCGATCTTTGAGTTGGCGTACCGCTGCCCGCTTTGGACAGCGGTTTTTCCATGCACTCCGACCGTTGCCCTTTCGATTCGCATATGATATGATAAATGAAAGAAGACGGGCGGCATGCGCCCGGAAAAGCGCAGGAATCAGGAGCGTGAATGCCATGAAACAGTACGGGATGTTTGAACTGGTCTTTTCCGGTGAAGCGCTGACAGGCAGCTGGGCGCAGGTCGACCTGACCGCCGAGTTCACCTGCGGGGATGCGGTGAAAACCGTCCGGGGCTTTTATGACGGAGACGGGCGGTATGTCGTCCGATTCCTGCCGGAAACTGCCGGGGAGTGGCGCTGGAAGGTCCGCGGCGCCGTGACCGCGGAGGGCACGGATATCTGTGAACCGGCGGATGGATCCCATGGATTGGTGAAGGCTGTGCAGACGCACTTCGAGTATGAGGACGGCACGCTCTTCATCCCCTTCGGCACGACCGTCTACGCGCTGGCCCATCAGGAGGATGCGCTGGTCGAACAGACGCTCGGGAGCCTGAAATCCGCGCCGTTCAACAAGGTGCGCATGTGCGTCTTCCCGAAGCACTACGATTACAACCACAACGAACCGCC
>JAIKWN010000206.1 GCA_024684665.1 Clostridiales bacterium
CTCCGCTAACGCTCCGTGATGCTCAGGATGACAGCGCTTATAGGCTGACTTATAAGTAACAATAGCAGCAAGTTACTTTTAACCTGCAACGTAACGATGTCATCCTGAGCATCACGGAGCGTTAGCGGAGTGATAAGCGAAGGATCTTTCGTAACATTTTTGTTACTCATGCGTTTACCCTGGGACATTGGATAATCGGCATTGATTTTTCAGGTGTTTTCAGGTATAATAACAGGCGAAGTCCAGAAAAGGAGCGCAGACCAATGATTAACAGAAATGCTGTCATCGGCTGAATGAATATACAGGTACAGAACACGAGGGGCGAAACACAGCCTTCTCGTTTGATGTACCGTTCAAGCGTAACTTCTGACCGTGGGAACCGCAGGACGCAGCCACAGACGGGAGCTGCTTCGCTGCGGTATTATTATGCCTTTTCACCCGTCGGGACAGGAGAAGCCCGCAAAACCGTGATTGAAAATTGAAACAGGGGAGGAAAACACAATGATACATCTGGAAAAGGTAACGTATGAAAACGCGCTGGCAGTCTGCGAGCTGTCGATCTTCGAATCGCAGTACCCCTTTGTTGCCGACAACGAGGAAAGCCTGGTGGAAGCCTATCTTGCCGTCACCTCGGAAGCGTCCTATGCGTATCCGTTTGCCATCTATGACGGCGATACGCTGGTGGGCTTTCTGATGCTGGGATATAACGAGGCCGCTCTGGAAGGCCCCGACGCTCCCGCGTCCCTGAGAAATAACTGCAGCCTCTGGCGTCTGATGATCGACAAGCACTATCAGACGCAGGGCTTCGGACGGGAGACCGTACGCCTTGTGCTGGAATTCGTCAGGACCTGGCCCCACGGGAAGGCGGAGGCCTGCGTCACCCCCTACAATCCCGAAAACGAGGCGGCAAAGAAGCTGTACGCTTCCTTCGGCTTCGCGGAGAACGGTGAAATGGCCGACGATGAAATCGTGTGGCCGTGCTGAAGCTGTAAAACCCGCCAAAGGGTCCCCGTTTTTCGGAACGGCCGGACAAAGAGAAACACAGAAAAATAATTTACGGAGGAAAACGATTATGGACAAGAAATCGATGATGGAAAAGCTTGCCCGGGACGCATATGAAAAGGGCAGCTTCAACGGCACGTGGCTCTATGCCGAAAACGGCGTGATCGTGTCGAAGGGGACTTTCGGCTTCCGCGACGCGGAGAATAAACTCCCCATGCGGGAAGACACCATCTTCGAGATGGCATCGGTCACCAAGATGTTTACGGCGACGGCGGTCATGCTGCTTGCAAGGGAAGGGAAACTGGGGCTTGACGACGAGTATACGAAGTACTTCCCCGATTACCCGTACCCTGGCGTAACCATCCGGCATCTTCTGACGCACACCAGCGGCATGCCGGACGATTTTGAGACCGCGTCCTGGGTCCGCCCCGCGTGGGAAAATGAAAAAAGAATCCCGCCCTGCGGCGAGATCCTCCGCTTCATCCGTGACAGCGGAGAAGTAGCCTCTCACGCCCCCGGCGAAACCTTCCGGTATACTGACATCGGATACTGCCTGCTGGCGAATCTGGTGGAAACGCTCTCCGGCGTCCGGTTCGAGGATTTCCTCAAAACGAATATCCTTGAGCCCTCCGGCATGAAGGATTCCGCCATTCTCCACACCCGCAGGGACGGCAGACCCTCCGACCGCTTTGCCCGCAACATGGTATTGGAGGGCGACAGCTTCGTGCCTTCGGATGTTTCAAAAAACACGGCTCCTTATGTAGTCGGCTCGGACGGCCTGAACGGCTGCGATTACCTGTACACCACCATCTTTGATATGCTTGCCTGGGACAGGGCGCTGCGGGAGGAAAAGGTGCTCACCCGCGAGGAGCAGATGATCATGTATACGCCGGTGAAGCTGTTGAGCGGCGAGGATTACACCGACGAGGACGGCGAAGGGTACGGCTTCGGCTGGGGTATTGCGAAGGATGAAGAGCACGGCCTGATCGTCAGCCACTCCGGAGGGATGCCCGGCCTTGAAACGTGGTTTGAACATTTTGTCGACGAGGACAGGACGCTTGTCATCCTCAACTGCCGCGAATTTTCGGATATCAGGGCTTTCGTTCGCCTCTGGGACGGCATGCGGGCGATTGCCGGGGATGAAGAGGCCGAGCCTGTCGTATCCATTGAAGACATCGCGGTCAAAGACCCCGACAAATCAAAGTGGGAAAGCTTCTGCGGCAGGTATGAGCATCCGGAAGACGCCGATTTCATTCTCGACGAGATTTACATGCGGGATGGCGAGCTTTGGGCAAAGGCAATCCTGAGCGGAGAAGACTACGACACTCAGGGCGAAGTGTCGTTCCGGCTGTACCCCGTCGGCGAGGACGAGTTCGGCAGGAAACGCGGCATGCTGAAGCTGAAATTCGGCAGCGGCTGCCTGATGTATGACGATATCACCTGCAAAAAGCTGTAAGCGGCAAACCGGAGAATTCCGGTTTGTCCGAACAGCGGCCAATCGAAAGCCGTAAGGGCAGACCTTATGGATAAGACTGCATCGGCGGAAACGCCGCAGCATAAAAAATATGAGTCGTAAAGGAGATTGATTATGAAATTTTCGGAAATGCCTTATGTAAGACCCGACCCTGAAAAAATCAAGAAATCGACCGCGGAATATACCGAAAAGCTGAAAAACGCGAAAAGCTATGAAGAAGCACGGGCCGTATTCCTTGCGTATCAGGAAGAATATAAAAAGGACGACACGATGATCGTACTCGCCTACATCCGCCAGTCGATCGACACCCGGGATGAGTTCTATAACGCGGAAAAGGATTTCTGGGATGAGAATCTGCCCGAAATCGAGGAATACGAGCAGGAATGGATCAAGGCGCTCGTGGAAAGCCCCTTCCGCAGGGACTTCGAGGCGGAATACGGCGACCTCCTGTTCGTCAAGGCCGAGATGGAAAAGAAGACCTTCTCCCCCGAAATCATCGAGGAACTGCAAAGGGAGAACGAGCTTGTCAGCGAATACGACGATCTCATCGCCTCCGCGCAGATCCCATTTGAAGGCGGAACCTATACGCTTTCGCAGATGGAGCCCTTCCAGGATGACCTTAACGATGAACGCCGCCTTGCCGCGTGGAAAGCCAAGGGCCAATGGTACAAGGACCATCAGGCGAAGCTCGACTTTATCTATGACGAGCTTGTGAAGCTGCGCGATTCGATGGGCAAAAAGCTCGGCTACGGCGGTTATACGCAGCTGGGCTATTACCGCATGGAGCGCAACTGCTATACGAAGGAGGATGTGGAAAAGTTCCGCGCCTCCGTCCGGAAATATCTTGTTCCCCTTGCGGATTCCATTATGCGCGAACAGGCAAAGCGGATCGGCAGGCCTTA
>JAIKWN010000096.1 GCA_024684665.1 Clostridiales bacterium
CTTTCTATGATTTCCCTTGCTTTTCGTCCCTTCTGTATGACTAACTTCCAGTCTAAACCCTTTATCCAGCCTTTTTGTATGACTTATTTCCAGTTCCTTTTCTTGCTTTTACGGTCTGGAAGTTACCTTTGCACTTCACGAGGAGTTGTGATGAGCTGTGATGCGTTTTGATGGCAGGGCTGGCTGGTAACAGAAATAATCACTTCTGCGACAGCCATGGGGCATTCTCATTAATGACAGACGTCAGCGCTTGTATCCTGTTTCAAAATCCACAACGTTCTGGTATTCTTCGTTCAACCGCCAGTGTGTGAGATTCTTGCAGGCGATGTCCACGATGCATTCAAGCGTGTGAGGCAGATGGAAACCACCGGCCACGTGCGGCGTGATTAGCATGTTCCTCTGTCGCCAGAGGGGATGATTGGCAGGAAGCGGCTCGGGATCTGTGACGTCAATTGCTGCACCGGCGATTTCCCCGTTTTCAAGGGCATGCAGGAGAACGTCGCTGTCCACGACGGTCCCTCGGCCGCAGTTTATGAAATATGTGCTTTTTTTCATGAGGCGGAAACGCTCTTCAGTAAAAAAATGTGTAGTCGCTTCTGTACTGGGCAGGACGGAGAAAACGATATCCGCCCGGGGCAGGACAGTGTCGATTTCGGAGGTCAGGACGAGCTCGTCGATCCCCTCTGGGAGAGCGCTTGCCCGCCGTTTTACGCCGATTACTGCCGCACCCATACCCTTCATGATACGGGCGTACTGCATCCCGATATCGCCAAGGCCGACGACCAGCACGGTTGCGCCGACAGGGGAGGTTACTGCGCCGTAATCCACCCACTCGCCCGTGAACTGGGTATCGCGGTAGAGATGCAGGTTTTTCATCAGCATCAGTGTCTGACCGACGGCATGTTCAGCGACGGAACGGCTGTAAGCGCCGGTGGAATTGCACAGGGCGGTGCCTTTCGAGAGAACACCGGGTTTCACATACGCGTCTGCCCCGGCGGAATCCAACTGCAGCAGCGTGAGCCGCTCTGACGCGTGAATGAGGTCGGCCGGAACGTTGCCGACAATAGCATCAGCCTTCGCGATATCTTCGGTGGAGATTATGGAGGCGGGGATATAAGTGACATGGCAACCCTCCGCGGCGCTCTCAAGCTGCGCGCGCTGCTTCTCGTTTACAGGTATTGTGACGAGTACAGTTTTCATAGAGCGTTCCTCCTGAAAAAGTGGAATTGCAAGGTTCAAAAAGTATACGATGTCTATTCTGGCTGGTCAGTTTCCAGTGCCTTCTTGAACTGGGTTTCGTAGAGTTCACGATAGACACCGTTTGCGGAGAGGAGCTCTGCATGGGTTCCCCGTTCCGCAATGCGCCCGTCTTTGATGACCAGAATCTCGTCCGCCGAAAGGATAGTGGAAAGACGGTGAGCGATCAGGATGCTTGTCCTGGTCTCGATCAGGGGATCGATAGCTTCCTGGATTTTCGCTTCGGAGATGGAGTCAAGAGCGGAGGTGGCCTCGTCGAAGACGAGCAGCGCAGGATCCTTGAGCAGTACCCGGGCAATGGAGATACGCTGCTTCTCGCCGCCGGAGAGCTTCAGCCCGCGGTTTCCAACGATGGTATCAAGACCGTCCACCTGGTTTTCGATGAAATCCAGGATGTTGGCCTTCCGGCAGGCTTCCAGCATTTCTTCCTCGGTGGCGTCCTCTTTCGCATAGCGCAGGTTCTCCCTGATGGTTCCGTTGAACAGGTAGGTTTCCTGAATCACAATGCCGATCTGCGCGCGCAACCAGGAGAGATCCAGCCGCCGCACGTCCACACCTTCGAATTGCACCTCGCCGGAGGTGACGTCCCAAAGCCTTGGTATAAGGTTCACGATGGTGCTCTTGCCGCTGCCAGAGGGGCCGACCAGGGCGATGCAGCGTCCTTCAGGCAGATCAAAGGAGACGTCTTTCAGAATGGGATGATCCGGGTTGTAGGAAAAGCCAACGTGGTTGAAGGAAACCCGGCCGGTTGGCTCCCCTTCGGGAATCACTGCGTCTTCCGGGCTTTCGATCTCCACCGGCATGTCCAGGTACTCGAAGATCCGCGTAAACATGGCCATGGAGCGGATCCATTCTACCTGGATGTTCATGAGGGAGTTGACAGGACCGTACATACGGGAAAGCAGCGTCACCATCACGGTGATATCACCTACCGTGAGGGAGGAGCCGTGTCGGATCATGAGGATACCGCCCACGAGGTAGAGCAGCATCGGCCCGATGGCTGAGAAAGCGGAGAGTACTACCCTGAACCAGCGCCCCGCCATGCTTTCCCGGATATTCAGAATCGCCATGCGCAGGCTGGCTTTTCGGTACTTTTCGTACTCCTGTTCCTCACGGCAGAAAAGCTTTACCAGAAGCTGACCGGAGACGGAGAGGGTTTCATTCAGAATGCCGTTGATCTCGTCGTTTGCCGCCTGAGCCTCGAGTGTCAGCGTCCAGCGGTTCTTTCCCGCTTTTCTGGTGGGCAGGGTGAACAGCGGGATAATGACGATGCCGATCGCGGCAAGAATGGGTGAGCGCTGTATCATCATGACCACGGCGGCGACAAGAGTGATGACGTTTGACAGGATGGAAGAAAAGGTGGAAGAAACGACCCGCTCCACTCCGGAAACGTCCGAGGTCATACGGGTAATAATGTCGCCCTGGTTGGAGGAGGAGAAAAAGCGCTGCGGCATGCTTTCGAGGTGGCGGTACATCTGCGTGCGCATATCGCAGGCCACGTGCTGCGAGATCCAGCTGTTCAGATAGCTTTCGGCGACGCCGATGAGGTTTGCTCCCAGGGTAACGGAAAGGGAGAAAATGATGAGCCGCACGAGAGCAGAAAGATTTCGCCCGATAAGTCCCTCGTCGATGATGCGGCCTGTCAGGACGGAGGGGAAGAGATTGAGGATCGAAGAGGCGACGATGCAGAAGAAGATGAGCAAAAGCTGCGGACGATAGGCAGAGAACCAGGAGAGGACGCGCACAAGCAGCTCGCGCGTGACTTTTGGTTGCTGCGCCTTCTCCTCTTCGGTCAGAAACTGGCCCATCCTTCCGCCCAGGGGTGGGGGCATGAAATCCCTTCTTTCCAGACAGAATCA
>JAIKWN010000272.1 GCA_024684665.1 Clostridiales bacterium
TGGAGGCGCCATCCAGACTCGAACTGGAGAATAAAGCTTTTGCAGAGCTTTGCCTTACCACTTGGCTATGGCGCCGATGGAGCGGTAGACGAGATTCGGACTCGCGACATCCACCTTGGCAAGGTGGCACTCTACCACTGAGCTACTACCGCAAAAAATGGTGCCCAGGGGCGGAATCGAACCACCGACACGGAGATTTTCAGTCTCCTGCTCTACCGACTGAGCTACCTGGGCAAATGGCGACGCGGAAGGGGCTCGAACCCTCGACCTCCAGCGTGACAGGCTGGCATTCTAACCAACTGAACTACCGCGCCAAGTTGGTGGGAACAACAGGGCTCGAACCTGTGACCCTCTGCTTGTAAGGCAGATGCTCTCCCAGCTGAGCTATGCTCCCGGGCGGCGCCGCATCGCAAATCTTGTGCCGAGCACGGCGACCGGATCGTATGATACAGGATTTTTGCCCGTTTGTCAACTGTTTTTGTAAACCATTTTTGCGCGGCGGCTATCCGCAGCTATCCGGCCGGCTGTCTGCTGTGATGCATACCATGCCGGAAACCTCACCCGGCTTGAAGCGGAGCGTAGATTCTGCTATACTGCCGGCACCGCTTCCGAGGCGGGCATATTACGGAAAGGGAAGCTTTTAAGAGCGATCCATTTATGAAAAAAGTTACAATCTACACAGATGGCGCGTGTTCAGGAAATCCTGGCCCGGGAGGCTGGGGCTGCATCCTGATCTATGGGGAGCGCAGACTGGAAAAATCCGGATATGATCCTGAAACCACCAACAATCGCATGGAACTCACAGCAGCCATCGAAGGTCTGAAGACCCTGAAGGAGCCCTGCGAAGCGGAGGTCTATACGGATTCTGCGTATCTGTTTAACGCATTTGAGCAGGGCTGGATTATCAAATGGATGCGAAACGGGTGGAAGACCGCAGCCAAAACGCCCGTGGAGAACCAGGATCTCTGGAACGAGCTTCTTTCACTCGGCAGGACACATACGGTGCACTATCATAAGGTAAAAGGACATGCGGATAATCCCCTGAACAACCGCTGCGATCAGCTGGCCACAGGGGAAATCCGGCGCCGCAACAACGCAAATTGACATCCCGCGTCCGAAACTTTATAATATCAACAATAGTAATCATAAGGCGCAATTTGCGCGGACGGGAGAGACTATGCAGAGAACGGCCGGAAAACGGAAGGCAGAAGGCCTTCGGATCATCGTCGTGGGCTGCGGAAAAGTGGGGTATACGCTGGTGGAGGAACTGGCCCGGGAGGGGCATGACCTTACCGTGGTGGATACCCAGGAACGGGTGATCTCCGATGTTACAGATTCCTTCGATGTTATGGGCATCGTGGGAAACGGCGGCAGTCTGCAGGTTCTTGAGGATGCTGGGCTGGAAGAGGCGGACGTGCTCATCGCTGTGACGGGTCAGGACGAACTGAACCTTCTGTGCTGCACGCTGGCCAAGAAGGTCGGCGTTGCGCTCGCTGCGATCGCACGGGTGCGCAACCCGGATTACAGCGAAGAACTCAACTATCTGCGCAAGCAGCTGGGCCTCGCGATGATCATTAATCCGGACATGGAGGCGGCCCGCGAGGTTTCCCGCATCATTTCCCGTCCCCGCGCCCTGGCAGTTACCGCCTTCGCCAAGGGACACGCAGAACTCGTTCGCTTCGTCATCCCGGAGAGGAATGTGCTCTCCGGCAAGCGCATCATGGATCTTGAACCCGTCTTCGGATTCGGCTTCTTGGTCTGCGCGGTCGAACGGGATCATGAAGTGCATATCCCCGGGGGCGCTTTTACGCTTGAAGCCGGGGACGAGATTTCCATCCTCGCCAAGGCGAAAGACGTGCACCGGGTCTTTGAATCTATCGGCATGGGCGGCCCGGCGGCGAAAAGCTGCATGATCGTGGGCGGAGGGCATTCCTCCTACTACCTGGCGCGGCGTCTGATCAACCAGCATATGGACGTTAAGATCATCGAGAAGAGCAGGGAACGCTGCAAGTGGCTTATGACCGCACTGCCCCGGACCCTTGTGGTCTGCGGGGACGGAAGCGACGAGCGTGTTCTTCTGGAAGAAGGCATTGAGACGCGGGACGCTTTCTGTGCCCTTACCGGGATTGACGAGGAAAACATCATGCTTTCCCTCTACGCAGGACAGTTCCGCGGCCTGAAAACCATCACGAAGATCAACCGCATTGGCTTTTCCGAAGTGGTAAGCAGCTTGGGCCTCGGGAGCGTAGTCTATCCGAAGCACATTGTGGCGGAAGCAATCATTGCTTATGTCCGCGCCCGGGCTAATACGGTGGGAAGCAATGTGGAGACGATGTACCATTTGTTCGACGGTAGGGTGGAAGCGGTTGAGTTCCATATCCGGGCAGATGCACCGGTTCTTGGGATTCCGCTCATGCAGATGAAGCTGAAGGACAACCTGCTGATCGCCTGTATCAACCGGCGTGGCAAGGTCTTCTTCCCCCGCGGCATGGACGTGCTGGAAGCGGAGGATACGGTTGTGATCGTGACGAAGCATTCGGGCTTCTCCGATGTTACCGACATTCTGAGGTAATGCTATGCAGAGTGTCATTTACATCCTTGGCTGGATTCTGAACATCGAGTCTGCCTTCATGACGCTTCCTGCGGTGACTGCCGCGATTTATCAAGAGCGGCAGGGTTTTGCTTATGTCTCCGGAATGATCCTTACGGCAGGGATAGGTATCCTGCTTACGCGGAAGAAACCCGCAGATATGCGCTTTTACATGCGGGAGGGCTTTGTCGCCACCGCCCTTGGCTGGATCGTCATGTCGGTGTTCGGCTGCCTGCCATTTTATTGGACGGGGGAAATTCCGCATTTTGTGGATGCCCTTTTTGAGACAGTATCCGGCTTTACGACAACAGGAGCCAGCATCCTGCCGGAAGTTGAGAGCATGAGCCATTGCTCCATGCTCTGGCGTTGTTTTACCCACTGGATCGGCGGCATGGGCGTTCTGGTATTCCTGCTGGCGGTCCTGCCCA
The DNA here is from genome assembly GCA_024684665.1 of Clostridiales bacterium. Next base: position 3,019 of record JAIKWN010000272.1, read on the forward strand.
TGGTGGGCGGAAGCAACATGCAGCTCATGCGGGCGGAAAGCCCCGGACCCTCCGTCGGAAAACTGGTGCCTAAGGTAAGGGTTACCGCTCTTATGCTCTATAAGCTGTACATTGCGCTGACACTTGCGGAGATGGTCGCGCTCGTCTTGGCTGGTCTGACGCCATACCAGGCGATCTGCACGGCCTTCGGCACGGCGGGCACGGGTGGCTTCGGCTTCAAAAATGATTCGTTCGGAAGCTTTTCAGCGCTTGTACAATGGATCGTCGCCGTGTTCATGATGCTCTTCGGCGTTAATTTCAATGTATACTATCTTCTGTTCGTGCGCCGCTTCCGCGAGGCAGGCAGATGCGAGGAAATGCGGTGGTATGTCGGTCTCGTCGCGGCTTCGACGCTGATCGTCACCCTTAACCTGCGCCTCTGCGGGATGGGTGGTTCGTTTTTTGAAGCGCTGCGCCACGCCTATTTCCAGGTCTGCACCGTTATGACTACGACCGGGTATTCCACCGCGGATTTCAATTTGTGGCCAGCGTTCTCCCGTGGGCTCCTCGTGGTGCTCATGTTCGTGGGCGCCTGCGCCGGTTCTACCGGCGGCGGCCTTAAGGTCAGCCGAATTGTGATAGGTGCGAAAGGTCTGCGCGCCTATCTGGGTTCGTTCCTGCATCCCCGTGCGCTCCGGCAGGTGCGCTTTGAGGGAAAGGACGTGGACAGCGCGGTGATGCGGGGCGTGACGGTGTATTTTATCGCCGTAGCCGCCGTATTCGTACCTTCGTTTATGATCCTGACCCTGGAAGGAAAGGACCTTGAAACCTGCTTCACCGCCGTGGCGGCGACCTTCAACAACATCGGTCCCGGACTTTCCGGCGTCGGTCCCATGGCGAATTACGGGCATTTCACGGCGTTGTCGAAGATCGTTATGATCTTTGACATGCTAGCCGGACGTCTTGAGATCTTCCCGATGCTGCTGCTTCTCTATCCACCCCTCTGGCGGGAGATGGCAGAGGACACGAGAAGAAGGGTGCGCCGGGAGGTCCAAAGGTGGCAGACGCTGGAGAACAGAAAGTAAACCCGGATCACTGGAAGGAGACAGAGTATGGAGAAGAGACCATGGGCTCCTGATGGCAGTGCCTTTTTGAGACAGCGGCGCTTTTTCGCGTTGGGATTCTCTCTGTGTCTCTTAGTGGTAGCGGTGATCTTTTCCTTGAATCTCCACTTTTTTGAGGCGGAGAGGACAACCCCTGCAACTCTCTACAATCTTGGGATCGACCTGATGGGCTCGGCAGTAGCAGCGCTCCTGTTCTACGGCAGCGTGGGGCGAAACCAAGAAGATAAGAGCGCACTCAATTTCGGCCCCGTGATCCTGATCAACAGCGTATCCTTCCTGCTGAACGCTTTAGAGTGGATCGCATCTGGCGTACCGGAATACCGCTTTTTCCATCTGCTCGTATGTGTCCTGGACGACGGCTGCGACATCATACTCATCTATTTCTTCTGGCAGTATATACGGGAGGTCATAGGGACGCGGGATCGTCAGGGCGAGCGGCTGAATCGCCTGGTCGGTTTTCTAGTGATTCCTACAGAACTGCTGATTTTTGCAAATCTGTTCGTGCCGATTTTGTTTTCGGTGAACGCAGAGGGAGTCTTTGAGCAGGGAAGGCTGTACTGGCTTGCCGACGTGTATCTCCTGTTTGTCGCTGCTGTCGAGTTCCCGAGGATCTTGATCTCGAAAGCGCCCCTTCGGCAGAAGGTCGTGGTATCGATCTTCATCGCAGCGCCCTGCCTGCACTATCTCATGACTATCGGAATGCATGGATATGCCACGCGGGAAGGCGTGATCCTTCTCTCCATTCTTCTGATTTATGAGGTCCTCTTTGAGGAACGGAGTGAGAGCCTGTCCGCGGCGAGAAAAGAAATGGAAAACGCTGCGGAACTCCAGCAGGCCATGCTCCCCGGCGGGAAGAAAACGGGGGAAATGGATGGACGCTGCATGCTTGCTGCCTCCATGGAACCCGCGCGGGTAGTGGGTGGCGATTTCTACGATTATTTCCCGGTGGATGAAAACCACCTGGCGCTGGTTATTGCGGACGTGTCGGACAAGGGGCTGCCTGCGGGGCTCTTTATGATGTCCGTGAAAAACCTGCTCCATTCTCGTGCCCGGCAGGGCGGAACGCCGGCGGAAATCCTGTCGGACGTGAATGCGGATCTTACAGAAAACAACGTGACTGGCATGTTCGTGACAGTCTGGATGGGGATCCTGGATCTTTCGACCGGTGAAATGGTTTGCGCAAATGCGGGACATGAGTATCCGATGCTGCGAAGCGGAAATGGCGGCTTTTGCCTTTTTCGGGACCAGCATGGGTTTGTACTCGGGGGCATGGCGGGCATGAAGTACCGGGATTATACGCTGCATCTCTCCCCGGGAGACGCAGTCTTCGTTTATACCGACGGACTCACGGAAGCAAACAATCCCGCAGGAGAACAGTTTGGACTGGCACGGCTTGAGGCGGCGCTTTCCGCGGCAGCTGGAAGGGCACCGAAGGAAATCCTTGCAAGTGCAAGGGAATATGAGCAGGCTTTCGTAAATGGAGCGGAACAGTTCGATGACCTGACCATGCTGTGCCTGGAATACAGGGGGAGCGTTTGAAGTAAGTGTGCGTCAACGTTTTACTAAGGAATCAATGAGTCGGTGCGTGATGCTGACACATATATTATTCCGATGGGAGGGCATCTCATGAAAAAAACATGGATCGCAATTCTTTTCATCGCGCTTCTCACCATTTGTTTCACGGCTCTTTCGGAGATGGATCATCACGATTTCTTTCTGGCAAACCTGCCGGAAAAAGGAATCACGCCGATTGACGATCCGGCGGCGGTCGCTCAAAAGATGAGGAAGACGCCGAAAGTCCGCCCGAACAAGGCCCGCTTTCGGCACTACGAGGACGGCGCGCAGTTCGTGGATCTGCCGGGCGGGGGCTTTCTGGCCATCTGGAACGATGTGACCGTTCTAGACGATTCGCTTGACGGATGCACGATCCATTATAAAAGCACGGCTGGCCTAAGGCCGGCGCAGTTTTTACTTGAGGGAGAGGCCTTGCGGGAAAAGGCCGCCGCTCACGAAGAGGGAGCGAGAATGCTCATTGTCCGCCGGACGGGAAACGGCGGCGTTCAGGGGCTTCATATGGGATTCGGGTCGTACGACGGCGAAAGCGCGATTGTCAGCCTGACGGAAGAAATGACAAGAACCAGCTATGAAGGCCGCACGGAGAGATCACGGTAAAGGAAACGCCAAAGGTACTGAACTACCTCCGTGGCTACACCATGGGGGAAGGCGACTGGGGTTCGTGTTGGGATTCGTTATTCAAGGAACAGTTCCCACAGGGCACCAAATATGTGAACGGGTCGCTTGAGATCCCGATCGAGGTTTTGCCTCCTTTCGATAAGCTGGGCATTGATATCAAGGGGGCAATCGTGCTGACGGTGGACGTGACCAGCGCGGATTTCAATCCGTTCGATTTCGACGTAGACGTGACCTGGTCTGTTGGGCTGCGCTGCGATGAAATCGGCGTAAATGTCACCAATCCCTCTCTTCAGGTGGCGATTCCTCTGCTCCCGGGCCCGAAGATCGAAATCATACCGGGCCTCGTTTCCTTTGATTTCGGTCCGAAACTGTTTTTCCAGATGAAGGTGGCCGGGGAGCTTCTGTACAAACTGGATGTCGGCTATGGTGGAAGGCTGGTCATCGACGACGATTTTGATGCGTATTATGACAAGCAGCAGTGGGCAGATACGGAACTCATCGATGCAATGATGATGGCAGAGTTCTATTCCGGGCTGCAGATCGGAGGGTCGCTGTGCTTCCTGGAAGGCGTCGTTGGCATCGGCCTTAGCTATAAGGACGGATATGTTCTGGATATCAAGGGGGAGGAGAAGCCGGAGTATAACCGGAAGCACATCTGCGGATTCGACTGCGCGCAGGGAGACCTTTTCCGCAGGCATGGGCCGATCGGGCTGGGGCTCACGATCCTGCAGGTCATCAATATTAACCTATGGACGATTGTGGATCCGGTTGACGAACCGCCGCTTTACAGCTTCTATAACTCAAAGGTTTTTGATGACAGCGGAGAAAAGAAGTGTCCACATTACGGCTATCTGCTGGATGTTTATGTGAGGGAAAGTGAAGGCGACGAACCCGTGCAGGGCGTAACGGTCACCTGGGACGATCCCGAAAGGGAGATGGAAGAGCAGTATATACCATACGCCTCCGCGACGACTAATGCGGATGGCTTGGCTGAGATCTATATCCCACGGGCGAATCCTTCCAGAGACGCAAATGATCAAAGCGTATATACAGTTAAAATCGAGGGAAGCAAAGACGGGGAGAATTCGAGCCGGATTACGTTTGACGAGAAAGGGTACGAGCCGGATGAGCCTGTGCAGAGCGTAACGCTGTACATGGGGAAACCATTTTATACGGTGAAGTTCTATTGCTCGGGTGAAGAGTTGTATACGGAAAGGCGGTTTGATACGAAAATCGGGGATACTGCTTCCGTGACGAATACCGATAAGGCGCCTATATTCAAGTTCAAACCATATATCCTGGACGCCGACAATCCCGATAACGTGCTGAGCGCGGAAGTGAAGGAAGATGATTCCACTGTCCTCAAAGTGCATCTGCTGGAAGCGGCTTTCGTTTCATTCCTGCCGGGCGAGGCCACGCAGATCCGCCCCATGAAGCCGGCGGTTGTGGCGACAGGAACTGAGTATCAGACCCCTAACGTGCTGGATGAGAATTATTTTATACCGCCAGAAGGAAAGACCTTCCGGGGCTGGCAGGACGAGACGGGAAAGTTTCTGAAACTCGGGGAAAAGATTCTTGTGGATCAGAATCGGGTTCTGACGGCAGTCTGGCGTTGCCCCTGGGAAAGCCTGCAGTATGCGCTGGACCGGGCGGCAGCAGGCGCACACGTTGGAGATTTTTCAGACATTTATGACGTGAACGGCAACTGGGTCGCACAAACCCAGATCGTGGAAGACGCGGATGCTCAGCACCCCGGCCGCTGGATCATGATTGATCTTGTGGACAAAATCACGGCATTGCCGGATGATTCGGCGCTTGTCATCCCGGAAGGTGTCAACGCCAGCATCAGTTTCTGGAAAGCTATACTGAGCCGTGGCCTTACACAAGCCCGGGAGGATGGGTATGTTATCCGGGTGGAAGGGAATCTGGAGCTTAAAAAATCCCCGTTCTACGGGTTGGGAACGATCACCGGGGGCTGCAATACGAAGAATGGCGGCGGCGTTTTCGTGGCAGCGGGTGGAAAGCTGACGATGCTGCGAGGTACGAAGATCTCCGGAAACGCGGCGGAAAATGGCGGCGGCGTCTGCGTGGAAGGAACACTGGTGATGGAAGGAGGAAGCATAATTTCCGAGAATAGCGCGGATTCGTGTGGCGGTGTTCTCGTCATGGAAGGTGGCAGCTTCGTGATGAATGACAGCACGATCTCCGGAAATGAGGCGGGATACGGCGGTGGCGTGGGAACAGCGGGCGATTTCGTGATGACCGGCAAGGCGGCGATTACCGGAAACACTGCAACCCTGGGCGGCGGTGTATTTGTTAAAAAAGGACATGCCTGCACCATGAAGGTTACCCAGTCCGCCGAGGTCTACGGAAACGTCGACTGGGCCGGAGAAGACAGTAACGTGTTCCTCTGTGAGGATGCCGTGATCAACGCGGACGGGAAATACAATGCCCCAAGTATTGGGGTAAGAGTGGAGGTCCCCCCGGAGGATTTCGAGCGCGTACTGGTTTTTGAGGCGGATGACGAATCGGAGTCGGCTTTCCTTGCCTTCCTTAACGAGACGAAGGGAGAATATCTGCTGAATCGAAAAGGCAGGTCGGACGGCGTGCTGATGACGAAAGAAGCGTTGACTTTTCCCGAGAAGCCCGACTTCCTCCTGCCGGCGGGCATCCTGACTATTGGCGAGCGGACGTTTGCCGGGATTTCCGCGAATACGGTTGAAATCCCGAAGACGCCCTATGATCCGGGACCGCCGGAGACGTGGCAGACCATAGGCGCGCAGGCGTTCCAGGGAAGCAGTATCCAGAGAATCCGCATACCATGGACCGTGCGGTCGATCGATGAAACGGCGTTTGAAGGCTGTGATGATCTGATCATTTTCGGAGGAGGGCCGTTCAATCTGGGAATTGCTTATGCCAAGGAGCACGGGCTGGTCTTTGTGGAAGAGTAAAAATCAAAAAATGCGGGCTTTTCAACCGCCAGTTATTCTGCTATAATGTATTTTCAGGAGAAAGCGGACGGATAATTCCCGTTTTCGTACGATACAATTAAGGAGGAAAGCACATGAAGGACTATCTCGCAAAGGATATCCGCAACATCGCTGTACTGGGACACGGTTCTGAGGGCAAGACGACGCTCGTGGAATCCATGCTCTTCGCGACGGGCGCCATTGACCGTCAGGGCCGTGTCGAAGATGGCAACACGGTTTCCGACTGGGATCCGGAAGAGAAGAAGCGCACGATTTCCATCAGCGCCAGCGTGGCGCCGGTGGAGATTCACGGCAAGAAAATCAACTTCATTGACGTGCCCGGCTACTTCGATTTCATCGGTGAAGCCTCTGGCGCGCTGGCTGCTGTTGAGGGCGCCCTCATCGTCATGAGCGCAGCTACTGGCATGTCAACTGGTTTTGAAAAGGCCTGGGAAGCTGCGGGCGAGGCCGGAGTAGCCCGTTTCATCGCGATTTCCCAGATGGACCGCGAGCATGTCAGCTACGAGAAGGTCATTACGATGCTGCGCGAAAAATACGGAAGCTGCATCGTCCCCATGGTGCTTCCCATCGGCGAAGGCCCGACTTTTAAGGGCGTCGTGGACGTTCTTAGCGGCAAGGCTTTTACAGGCAGCTATAAAAACCTGAAGGAAATCCCGGTTCCCGACGATATGAAGGACGCAATGGCCGAGGCCATTCACGAATGCACCGAGGCGGCTGCTGGCACCAGCGAAGAGCTCATGGAGAAGTTCTTTGAAGAAGACGCCCTCTCTCCGGAGGAGATGATTCAGGGTCTGTCCGCCGGCATCCTGGATGGCAGTATCGTCCCCGTCGCGCCTGTTTCCGGTGTCGGCGGTATCGGTGTCAGCCCGCTGCTCTACGCTCTCGCCACCTATATGCCCTCTCCGGAAGGCCACACCTATCGCGGCGTGCGGAACGGCGAGGAAGTCGAGGTCAATTCCGAATCCGAAAGCGGCTTTACGGGCTTTGTCTTCAAGACCATCGCCGACCCGTTTGTCGGCAAGATGAGCCTCATGCGTGTGATATCCGGTAAGCTGACCGGAGCAACCGCGCTTTATAACGCCAGCCAGGATAAGGCTGAAAAAGCTGGCAGCATCCTAATCATGCGCGGCAACAAGCAGACGCAGGCGCAGCAGCTGGTCGCGGGCGACATCGGCGCCCTCTCGAAGCTGCAGTTCACCGCTACGGGCGACAGCCTGGGCGAGGCGGGCAAGGCTGTAAAATTCGAGCGTATCGTCTTCCCGGCGCCGCAGATCTCCATGGCTGTGTACGCGAAGAAGGCAGGCGAGGAAGACAAGGTCTTCTCGGGCCTCTCCCGCCTCTGCGAGGAAATGCCGGACGTAGTCGTGGCCAAGGATTCCATGACGATGGAAACCCTCATCAGCGGCCAGGGCGAGCTGGAGCTGGAGGTTGTGCGGCAGAAGCTGCTCTCCAAGTTCGGTGCGGAAGCTGTCTTCAAGGATCCTAAGATCGCCTATCGCGAGACCATCCGTAAGACCATCGATGTCCAGGGCCGCCACAAGAAGCAGTCCGGCGGACATGGCCAGTTCGGCGACGTCAAGATTATTTTCTCCCCGACGGCGGATCCCGCGGTAGAATTTGAGTTTGAAGACGCAGTCGTTGGCGGCGCAGTTCCGCGCAACTACATCCCCTCCGTCGAGAAGGGCCTGCGCGAGAACCTGGTGAAGGGCGTCCTGGCGGGCTTCCCGATGACGGGCCTGCATGCGAAACTCTACGATGGTTCCTACCACCCGGTGGACTCTTCCGAAATGGCCTTTAAGACGGCGGCGCGCATCGCTTACAAGCAGTGCATCAATGCGAATCCTGTCCTGCTGGAGCCGATCATGCACGTCGAAGTTACAGTGCCAGACGAGTACATGGGCGACATCATTGGCGACATGAACAAGCGCCGCGGCCGCATCCTCGGTATGGAGCCGAAAAATGGCAAGCAGGTGGTCACCGCTGAGGTGCCCCAGGCGGAAATGTTCAAGTACGCTACCGATCTGCGCTCCATGACCCAGGCAAAGGGCTCCTTCACCATGACCTTCGAGCGCTATGAAGAAGTCCCGAAGATGAATGCGGACAAGATCATCGAAGCCCATAAGGCCGACCTCGAGGACGACGAGGACTGATCTACTTTTTCGCACAGAAAAGGCTGCCCAGACGGGCAGCCTTTTTCAACCTTTTTTTCGTTTGCCCGTTTAATCGGGGTTGACAGGGGGCAGGTTGGCCGTTAGAATAGCGATAAGCATTGTGGAAGCGTGTGCGGATTTCGCATGTCGACACAACTTGCGGGCACTGCCCGTTTTATAGAAAATTGAATATGGCGAGGACTCCCGGGCATAAAACTGTCCGGGAGGGCGAGCTGTGTGATTCAGACATCCGACAATCCGCACGGCCTTTTCTGCTTGTATTTCAAAAAAGAGGAAAGGAGTGTGCGGGATTGTCGATTTTTTTGATTATCCTTGCGATCGTCGCCGCGCTGATTGTCGGCGCGGGGATTGGCTATATGTTCCGCAAACACGGAACGGAACGCAGAATTGGACGGACGGAAGAATACGCGCGCAATCTGCTGGATGATGCCCAGCGCCGCGCGGAGGAAAAGAAGAAAGAAAGCATCCTGGAAGCCAAGGAAGAAGTCATTCGCCTCAAGAATGAACTGGACCGCGAGGTGCGCGACCGTAGAAGCGAAGTGCAGCGGCAGGAGCGCCGGGTCGCCCAGCGGGAAGAACAGTTAGACAAAAAGTCCGATTCCCTGGACAGCAGGGAGAATTCCCTGGAGCAGCGCCAGGCGGAACTTGATAAGCTGGCGGAAGAGGCCCGGGCAAATCTGGAGAGGCAGAAAGCCGCCACAGAGGCAGCAGAGAAGGCAGCTGCCGAAGCGGATGAGAAGCTTGTCAAAGAGCTGGAGCGTGTGGCACAGATGACCCAGTATGAAGCTCGGGATCAGCTGGTCGACCGCATCCAGAAGGAGGCTTTCCGTGACGCAGCCGCCAAGGTGCGCGAAGCGGAGCAGACTGCGAAGGATGAAGCGGACAAGCGCGCGCGCAACATCGTCGCCCTGGCGATTCAGCGCTGCGCCTCCGACCATGTGGCCGAGACGACGGTCTCCGTCGTGTCTCTGCCCAGTGAGGACATGAAAGGCCGTATCATCGGCAGGGAAGGACGGAATATCCGCACCCTTGAAACAGCGACCGGTGTTGATCTCATCATCGACGATACACCGGAGGCGGTCGTGGTTTCTGCTTTCGATCCGGTCCGGCGCGAGGTGGCAAGAGTTGCACTGGAGCGGCTCATCGCCGATGGACGCATTCATCCAGCCCGCATCGAGGAAATGGTCGAGAAGGCGAAACGTGACGTGGACGCACAGATCCGCGAAGCGGGCGAGCAGGCTATCTTTGAGACCAATATGAACGGCATCCATCCGGAAATGGTGAAGCTCCTCGGCCGCATGCGCTACCGCACCAGCTATGGCCAGAACGTCCTGAAGCACTCCATCGAAGTCTGCCACCTGGCGGGGCTCATGGCGTCAGAACTGGGCGCAAATGTCCAGCTTGCGAAACGTGCCGGTCTCCTGCACGACATTGGCAAGGCGGTAGATCACGAACAGGAAGGCACCCATGTGGAGCTGGGCGTGGAGCTTGCAAAGCGCTACCGTGAGGCGCCGGAAGTCATACACTGCATCGCAGCTCACCACAACGATGTGGAGCCGCAGACCATCGAGGCTGTCCTCGTACAGGCTGCAGATGCCATCAGCGCAGCTAGGCCTGGTGCGAGACGCGAATCCATCGAGAACTACATCCGCAGGTTGGAAAAGCTTGAGGAGATCGCTTCCAGCTTCAAGGGTGTCGAGAAGAGCTTCGCCATTCAGTCCGGCCGTGAGGTCCGCATCATGGTGAAGCCGGAAGACATCACGGACGAGGGGACCCTCGTGCTGGCCCGCGAGGTTGCGAAGCGCATCGAGAGCGAGATGGAGTATCCCGGCCAGATCAAGGTCAACGTCATCCGCGAGACTCGCGCGACGGAGTTTGCAAAATAAACGACAATCCCGGGGGCTTCCGCCTCCGGGTTTTTGAAAGGAGCCCTGAAGATGAAAATCGTTGTGCTGGACGGTTATGCTGCCAATCCCGGGGATATCTCCTGGGAACCCATGCGCGCCCTCGGCGAGCTCATTGTTTACGAGCGGACACGGCCGGAAGAAACGGAAGAGAGGATCGGCGACGCGGAAGCGGTTCTTACCAACAAGGTTCTGATCACGGAAGAGATCATGGCGAAGAAGCCGAACCTCCGCTACATCGGCGTCCTGGCCACCGGCTATAATGTCGTGGACATCCCGGCGGCGAAGGCGCGTGGCATCGTCGTTTGCAACATCCCCGCCTACAGCACGCCCTCCGTCGCGCAGCACGTTTTTGCGCTCCTGCTGGAGCTCTGCGCGCACGTCGGGCACCACAGCGACGCGGTGCACGCGGGCCGCTGGACGAACAGCCGCGACTTCTGCTTCTGGGATACGCCCCTCATGGAGCTCTCCGGGAAAACCCTTGGCATCGTGGGATACGGGCGCATCGGTCAGGCGGTCGAGCGGGTCGCCCGCGCCTTCGGCATGCAGGTGCGCATCTGCAGCGGACACGCGCAGGGGGCGGACGTCGTTCCGATGGATACGCTCCTGCGGGAGAGCGACGTGGTGACCCTGCACTGCCCGCTCACGAAGGACAACGCGGGGCTCATGAACGCGGAGACGATCGGAAAGATGAAGGACGGCGCGATCCTCCTGAACACCGCGCGGGGCGGCCTCGTGAACGAGGCGGACGTGCGCGCGGCGCTGGAATCCGGGAAACTTGCGGGATTCGCCGCGGATGTGGCGTGCGCGGAGCCGATCCCGGCGGACAGCCCGCTGCTCGGCGCGCCGAACTGCGTCCTGACCCCGCATATCGCCTGGGCGCCGAAGGAAGCGCGCCAGCGCCTCATGGACATCGCTGTGGCGAACGTGGCCGCCTGGCAGGCCGGCGCGTCGCAGAACAACGTGGCAAAATAACATCCGCGTGGGGTTTGCCCCGGATGACGGCGTGAATCCACGCGCCCGGAAGGGCAGGGGACGGCGGGATGCCCGTTGTCCCCGGTTTTTTCGTGGAAAGGCTTGCAATCATTACGCAAATTCGATACAATATACGGGCAACCATTTTCAAACCTTTCTATTTTTAAGGAGGAGATTCCCATGGTTCGAGTTGCGATTAACGGATTTGGGCGGATCGGCCGCCTCGCGTTCCGCCAGATGTTCGGCGCGGAAGGCTATGAAGTCGTCGCCATCAACGATCTGACCAGCCCTGCGATGCTGGCTCATCTGCTGAAGTACGACACGGCCCAGAAGGGCTATTGCGGCGTCATCGGCGAGAACAAGCACACGGTCTCCAGCAAGGAGCCCGAGTTCGAAGAAGACGGCAAGACCGTGAAGGTCCCCGGCTCCATCACCGTGGACGGCAAGGAGATCACCATCTACGCCGAGCCCAAGGCTGCGAACCTGCCCTGGGGCAAGCTTGACGTGGACGTCGTTCTCGAGTGCACCGGCTTCTACACCAGCAAGGCGAAGAGCCAGGCTCACATCGACGCCGGCGCGAAGAAGGTCGTTATCTCCGCTCCCGCGGGCAACGATCTGCCGACCATCGTTTACAACGTTAATAACAAGGTGCTGAAGGCTTCCGACACGATCATTTCTGCCGCGAGCTGCACCACCAACTGCCTGGCTCCGATGACCAAGGCGCTGAACGACGCTTATCCGATCGTGAGCGGCATCATGACCACCGTGCACGCCTACACTGGCGACCAGATGATCCTGGACGGCCCGCATCGCAAGGGCGACCTGCAGCGTGCCCGTGCTGGCGCGGCGAACATCGTGCCCAACAGCACCGGCGCTGCGAAGGCCATCGGCCTCGTTATCCCCGAGCTGAACGGCAAGCTGATCGGCTCCGCGCAGCGCGTCCCGGTCCCGACCGGCTCCACCACCATTCTCGTGGCCGTTGTGAAGGGCAAGGACGTGACCAAGGAGTCCGTCAACGCCGCCATGAAGGCGCAGACCTCCGAGAGCTTCGGCTACACCACCGAGAAGCTGGTCTCCAGCGACATCATCGGCATGACCTACGGCTCCCTGTTCGATGCGAACCAGACCATGGTTTCCAAGATCGACGAGGATACCTACCAGGTCCAGGTCGTTGCATGGTATGACAACGAGAACAGCTACACCTCTCAGATGGTCCGCACCATCAAGTACTTCGCGGAGCTGAAGTAA
>JAIKWN010000104.1 GCA_024684665.1 Clostridiales bacterium
GATCAACCTGCCGCTTACAAGATGAATCCGCGGGATCCAGAAGCGGCTCGGCATCTCCCAGAAGCGTATGAGCGAAATAAGCGGAGCGAGTTAAGGCCGCCTCAAGCGTTTCGAAACGACAGGACAGATATCGCTTCTCTCGCCAACCAAATTCACAGCGACGCTGAACTACTCTGATAAAGCCGGTATCTTTTCGAAAAACGTAACGTATATCTGCAATTAAGAGTCCATTCGTAAGCATAAGTTGCTTCGTTTATATGACACACTTGGGTTCTACATTCACAAATCCACGCGTGATCTTCCACTTTCTTCAAGTCGAAAAGAAACGTGGACTTTTTTAATCCTGTCAAGGGATGGTTTTTCATTTCTTTCGGTGTATAATGCAAGTAGCAAAAATGCAACTGCTCTTTGATGTAAAACACAGTCTGTATTTTGTATACTCATTTCGGAGGCGATGAAAATGATCTTTTCCGAAAAGCTGCAGTTGTTGAGGAAGAACAAGGGAATGACACAGGAGGAACTGGCGGAAAAACTCTGCGTTTCAAGACAGGCGGTCGCTAAATGGGAAGCGGGACAGGTTTATCCTGACATCTTCAACCTGATCCAGATCAGCAACCTGATGAATGTCAGTGTGGATTATCTGGTTAAGGATCAGGATTGCGCCGTTCGCGTCTGCACGGAAACGCAAACGGATATGGAGACTCTGATCGCGTTCCGGTTGGAAGCCAACGCCAATACCTACGCGGCATTCATGAATGAGGTAGATGCAACCAGACCACAGTCCCACGATTTCAGATATGAAAACGGCGCTTACCTGTATTACGATACTTATGTTGGTGGGGAGCAGTTCGCGGGCGAAGAGGCGATCTGGCACCATGGCGCTTCCGTGTACGCCATGAATTATATGGGCCGTGTGCTCGACGATCGATTCAGTGGCAATTTCCTGAAGGAGGCACTTCGAAAAGCTGATAAGAGAATGCCATACCGGGGACCGGAGTATTACCAGGCGGGTGAATACGCTTATCGCTGCAAGGTTACGGGCGACTTTGGCTGGTTCCAAGGCTATGAGGAAATCCATTGGCGCGAGACAAAGGTGTACGAATGTGTTTTCCACGGTGGTACGCTCGGGTAATTCCGATAATAACCATTGACAACTATGTCCGGCATCGCACTGGAATTCATCACTATGTTCACATCAAAAGGCGAATGCTTTTCGAGCGATGCACTCTTTTCCCACACTCGGAGGGAAATTCAAGATTTGACGTGTTCACCGTCATGCAGAACAAAGCACCTGCTCCTTGAGAACCACATGTCGGTGTGACTCAAGCGGCAGGCATTTTGTTATCAGATGAACAGCAAGATATAGAATGGTTTGGCTTAAGTGGTGGAAACCATGTAGGATAATGTGATGGTGACAGTGTGCCGCTCAAAAAAACTTCCCATAGTTTTCAGCAGTTTAACTTTTCTTCTTCATCTATTTGAGTTAAGACAGTAAGAGAAAGCAAAGAATATCCCAGCCAGGCTGAATTCAACGTAATCAACGACACCATGATTAACGCTTTTCTCAGTAAAATGATCTGAACCCACGACCATTTAGCTGCACTCTGCATATACTGCTCGACGCCGATTCTGAACTTGATCTCACCCTCGTAGCCTGTGGTTGACCCCGATTTCACCTGGTGACTTTTTACGTTCATACGATCTTTGCGTTTCATTGACAGAGCAGAACCTTCCGGATACAATAACATGAAAGCGGGCGGACAGACAGAAGCCGCCCCGAAGAGGAGGAAAAAAGGATGGGTCGTGCGGCAGGGATTCTGATGCCGGTTGCCAGCCTTCCCGGGAAATACGGGATCGGCTGTTTTGGTGAGGAAGCGTACCACTTCGTGGACTTTCTAGAAAGCGCGGGACAGACGTACTGGCAGATCCTGCCCCTCGGACCGCTTAATCATCTGCCCTTGGCATACGATTCGCCATACCAGGGCTTTTCCGCGTTCGCAGGAAACCCGTTTTTCATCAGCCTGGACGCTCTTCTGAAAGAAGGTGTGCTGACTGAAGAAGAAATCGACGAAGCGGACTTTGGAAACGCTCCGGCGCACATCGACTACGAAAAGCTCGCAAAAAACCGTCTTCCTCTCTTGCGGAAGGCATACGAACGCAGCCGAATTGCGGAGAAGGAAGAGTACCGGCGCTTTATCCGGGACAACGCCTGGTGGCTGGACGATTATGCGCTGTTCATGGCATGCAAGGAATTCTTCGGCGGGGCTGAGTGGCCGGACTGGCCTGAGGACATCATGCGGCGCTGGCGCTTCGCCATCGACTATTACAACGAGCGGCTGTACTTCGACGTCGAGTTTCAAAAGTACATGCAGTTCAAGTTCTTCGAACAGTGGAATGCGCTCAAGTCCTACGCGAATCGGAAGCACATAAAAATTATCGGTGATATTCCGATCTACGTGTACTTTGACAGTGCCGATGTCTGGGCGCACCCGGAGCTCTTCCAGCTGAACACCGAAAACCGGCAAACCGCAGTTGCCGGCTGCCCGCCGGATGCCTTTTCCGCTGACGGGCAGGTGTGGGGCACGCCGCTCTACCGCTGGGAGAAGCACGAGCAGGAAGGCTTCAGCTGGTGGATGTCGCGCCTCTATATGAATTTCCAGCAGTGCGACCTGCTGCGCATCGATCACTTCCGCGGCTTGGACGAATACTTCTCAATCCCGGCAGGAGAGAACGCGCTCGCGGGGCACTGGGAGAAAGGACCCGGCATGGCGATCTTCCACCAGATGTGGCGTACCATGGGCCGCAAACCCGTGATTGTAGAAGATTTAGGCTACATGACTGAATCCGTCCGCCAGATGGTTCGTGACACTGGCTTCCCGAACATGAAGGTGTTGGAGTTCGCTTTCGATCCGGACGACCTTGGCGCAGCAAATGATCATCTTCCCCACAATATTCCCACGCACTGTGTAGTCTATCCCGGTACTCACGACAACGATCCAGTGAACGGCTGGTTCGCTTCTCTGGACGAGACGCGGCAGCAGCAGGTACGCACCTACTTCGGAGCGGAAGACTTAGCAGACAGCCATATGCATGAAGTGTTCGTCCGGGCAGCGATGATGTCCCCCGCGGAGACCTGCGTCATTCAGCTTCAGGATCATCTTGGGCTTGCATCCGAAGCCCGGATCAACGACCCTACTCATCAGGATAACAACTGGTTCTGGCGGCTTTCCCCAGGGATGCTGACGGAATCACTCTCCCGGCAGATCTTTGAAATCACCCGCCGCTACGGTCGGCTGAACTGGGAAGCGGAAGGCGCGCGGCAGATGCTCGCGTCCAAGAACAACAAGCCTGATGATACAGTGGAAGCATAATGAGGAAAACGCATAACCGGAAGGCAAAGATATGAACTGGTTTGAACAATCCAAAGAAGCAACGGAGCGCCTCCGCGCAGCGGGGCACGCCATTATCCTTTCCATCGAGTCTAGTTGCGACGAGACCGCAGCGGCGGTGGTCCGGGACGGGCGGGAAACGCTCTCCTCAGTCATCTCCTCCCAGATCCCGCTGCATGCCCGATTCGGCGGTGTAGTACCGGAGATCGCGAGCCGTGCGCATGCGGAGAACATCGTCCCAGTCGTGCGAGAAGCTCTGTCTCGCGCGGGAATGACCGTGCACGACGTGGACGCCATCGCCGTGACATACGGTCCCGGCCTCGTCGGGGCACTGCTCGTCGGCGTCAGCCACGCGAAAGCGCTGGCCTACGCAGCGGGTAAACCCCTCGTTCCCGTCAACCACATTGAAGGGCATGTCAGCGCTAATTACGCCGCCCATCCCGATTTGGAACCGCCCTTTGTCTGCTTAGTCGCCTCTGGCGGGCACTCCCACATCATCCGGGTAGACGGCTATGGGGAGTATACCCTGTTAGGACAGACCATGGACGACGCAGCCGGCGAGGCTTTTGATAAGGCCGCACGCGTGCTGGGGCTCCCCTATCCAGGCGGCCCCCTGCTAGACAAGCTGGCGCGGGAAGGTAACCCGACAGCTTTGCGCCTTCCCAAAGTGCATGTTGAAGGAAAGTACGATTACAGCTTCTCCGGTCTCAAGACAGCTCTCATCAATGCGGTGCATACGATGGAGCAACGGGGAGATGCCCTGCCCGCTGCGGACGTCGCTGCCTCTTTCCAGCACGCCGTTGTGGAAATGCTCTCTGACAAAGCCATAAAGGCGGCAATCGATACCGGAGCGCACATCGTCGCACTCGCCGGCGGAGTCGCAAGCAACTCCGGTCTGCGCAACGTTATGAACGACAAGGCGCAGAAAAACGGCCTCCGCCTCGTCATGCCACCACCCGTTCTCTGCACGGATAACGCGGTCATGATAGGCAGTGCCGCTTTCTTCCGCCTCATGCGCGGGGAAATCGCCGATCTCACATTGAACGCCGTCCCATCCCTTCGACTGGTTTAAGGAGCTTTTCCATGATCAAAGCAGCCATTTTCGATATGGACGGAACCATTCTGGATACCGTGACCGACCTGACCCATGCCATGAACTACGCCATGGGTCAGGCAGGACACCGCTGCGATTTTACGGGGCAGGATACCCGTTTCTTCTTTGGTAGCGGGGCTAAAGTAGCCGTTCGGCGAGCGCTCTTTACGGAACGTGGCGCGGACGCAGATGCCCTTTTACTGGTGGGGACGGACAAAGAACCTGCGGAATCCCTCGCCCTCATGGAGGAAACCGAGAGGATCACCGCTATTTTCGCACCCCGATACGCTGCCCACTGCAACGAGCACACCGGTCCCTACCCCGGGATTCCTGCAGCGATCGCCGTGCTGCGCAAAGCAGGCATCCGCACTGCAGTAGTATCCAACAAGTTGGATGCGGCGGTGCAGATCTTGGTTCGCGATCTCTTTCCTAGCCTCTTCGACGTCTCCGTGGGCGAGCGGCCGGAGGTTCAGCGTAAGCCCGCACCTGATATGCTGAATACGGCCCTATCCATTCTCGGCGTTTCCGCAGAAGATGCGGTGTACATTGGTGATACGGAGATCGACCTTGCGACAGCCAAGAATTCAGGCCTCCCTTTCCTCTGCGTCACCTGGGGGTTCCGAAGCGAAAGCTATCTTCGGAGCCTCGGCGTCCGGTGGTTCGCGCCTGACGCGGAAGCGATGGCGAAGGAGCTGCTCGCATACAGCGGAGCATGATCCGGTGAAAATGTCCTCCCAGAGCTGCGGAAACTAAAGAGAATACGTGCACTCCTCAATCCCGCCTCTTACCTGACATCTTGTTTGTAAAACAGAAGACACCCCAAAGCGGAAGAGCCGGCTGCCATGGCAAGGCTCATGATCAGCGCACGGGTCGGATGCCAAACCTCCCAGGCGGAAAGCTGGGCCGCCTGTCCGCAGGGATTGAGGTCGTGGAGAATGCCACAAATCCATCTACGGATCCCGCCCACGTAGTGGGGATTCAAAGTGCTATTCTTGTATTCGGTCTGCACCAAAACCGCATTGGTATGAAGGCACAGGAAGAGCATCCCGAACGCAAGCCCCATGCAAAGAACGATAGCCCGCGTTTTGCTACCGCAAAGCACCGTAAGAACGGTAAACAGGCAGCCAGTGGCAACGCTCATTCCCATACCCAGAATGAAAAAGTGTACAAAAGTCGACGCATCCACGTTGTTCTCGAAGAAAAAACTCCCGACGCCGGCGGAAAACGCCGTCACCGCGCTATAGACGATCAGACAGCCGCCACAACTGACGACGATCTGCGACAGCACCAGGCTGCCGCGTTTTTTTGCCACAATCAGCTTGTTCCGGATGAACCCATTGCTGAAATCCGTCCCTACAAACACGCTGACAAACGCTGCCATCGCTATCCCGTACATGCTCATGGGGAGAAAGATCACCCGACTTAGCGGAACCGAGTAATCCATTGCAGAAGCCTGAATCCTCATAAAAACCGCCGCCATCAGGAGCATCCCCACAAGTGAAACATGAAAGGCAAAGCTCTTTTGCAGTCGAGCAAAATCTGCTCTTAGCATGTTTCTCATAGTGCACCGCCTCCTGTCAAGGAAATGAAATAGCTCTCTAGGCTTTCAACGTGCTCATACATGGACAGCACTTCGCAGTTCTCCTCCGCAAGTGCCAGAACCAGTTGCGTTACCGTCACTTTCGCAAACACGTCCGCCGTTGTGCCTGAGATCTTGTACGCAAGATGCATTGCGTCCAACACGCGGCTGAGTGCAGCGGGGTCGCTGACCTCCACACGCATGCATTTTCGGCAGGCGACGTCCAGTTCTTCCGCGCTCAGCTCTTTCACCATGTGTCCACGATCGATAATGCCGTAATGCGTCGCAAGTCGGGACATCTCGTCCAAAATATGGCTTGCGATCAGGACGGTTATCTGCCTCTCGCGGTTTAGCTTGCGTATCATTTCCCTCATTTCCACGATCCCCTGCGGGTCAAGGCCGTTTACGGGCTCGTCCAGAATGAGAAAATCTGGATCACCCGTCAGTGCGACAGCAATGCCCAAGCGTTGCTTCATGCCGAGCGAAAAGTCTTTTACCTTTTTCCTTCCGGTGTTTTCAAGCCCCACCAGCTCCAGCAGTCCGGGAATCCCGTCAAAAGACGGCAAGCCGAGAATGAGGCACTGCTGTTTCAGGTTCTCCTCCGCCGTCATGTCCGCGTAAACAGCCGGGGTTTCAACGACCGCCCCCATCCGTCGACGGACCTTCGCAATGTCTTTGCCGTTGTTTGGAATGCCATAGAGGACAAAGCTGCCCGACGAAGGCTCCTGCAACCCACAGATCAGGCGGATTAACGTGGTCTTTCCGGCACCGTTTCTCCCAACAAACCCGTAAATCGAGCCTCTGGGCACATGCATGGAAAGGCCGTCAAGCGCCTGGAACTTCCGGTAGTGTTTCGACAAGCCATCAGTTTTAAGAGCATACTCCACGTCTTTCTCCCTCCTAACATCTATTCGAAACTGTACACCATAGAATCCCCCATTTCTGGCGCTTGACGAGTCCTTTTCATCCGCTATAATAAGGGCAGCACTCGTATCGTATCCATTCGCGGGACCCACAGGAGGAAAACCCATGAAGATCCGGCCTCATCGCATCGGTTATCTCGTCTTGTACGCTCTCTGCCTGCTCTGCATCAGCGACACGGTCTTCACCATTTTCTGCCAGGTCACCGGGCGGGAAAACGCAATGGTCTCCTCCTTCGGCTTTCTTTCCTATCTCATCACTGCCGCTGCGCTGGTCTACGGTTCCACTTATCTGCGCTCCCGTACGGAGATTTCCGGTGGAACACTGCGCACAGTGGGTCCCGTCATGCGCCTCCCGCGGGAAGGAGAACCGCGCGCCAACTTCCTCTTCCGGCAAGGTTCGCTGGATATGAAACTCTGGGACAAATCCTTCCCGCTGTCTGAGCTTGTGCGCTACGGATATGCCGAGGACATGGGCGTTCCCCGTGTCGATGAATCGGAGGCAAAGCCTTCCGGTTTCATGCCCGTGCACGAGATCGCTTTCATCCTGACGGAGAATCGCCGCTGCCACATGAACGCTGGCGCCTATTCGGACAAACAGATCCGCCGTTTGGTCGAAGAAATCAAAAAGCAGACCGGCCTTTCGCCTGAAGGCAAGCTGCTTAGTCTGCTTGAAAACTGAGTAGAAGCGCCGTTTAAGGCGGCGCTTTTTTTAATGCCTAGAATCAATCCATGCACCCGAAGACACGAATGGCCTTCATGACGTCTTGTCTCATCGCCTCGCGGGCTGCCATGGATACCGTGGAGAAGAAGACCGGGGCGTTCGCTGTGCGCATCTTTTTGACCGCTTCTTCCGCAGCAGCGCCACCCGCCTTATCCATGTAAGTAAAGTAGTTGATCTTTCGCACACCGGCCTCAATGGCTTTCCGGAAGTCCTCCGGGCTGACGCCGCTGCCGCCATGCATGACCACTGGAATGCCGCTCGTCGCCTTCCGGACGTCGCGAACCACATTAAAGTCCAGCTTCGGCGCTTTCAGGTAGATGCCATGCGTTGTTCCGAAGGAGCAGGCCAGCGCATCGATGCCTGTTGCTTTCACGAACTCGGCCGCAAGCGCGGGATCGGTATAGATCTTGGTATCATCGTCTTCTCCAGAACCGTCGCCGAGACCCGATTCCCTGCGACCCATGGAACCCAGCTCCGCTTCTACAGCGGCGCCGCGTGCCTTCGCCATGGTAACCGCCGCCTTAGTGTTTTCGACGTTTTCTTCATAAGGCAGGTTGCTACCGTCGTACATGACGCCAGTGAAGCCTAAATCGAGGGCATGCTCCAGATACTCAAGCGTTTCGCCGTGGTCAAGGTGCACGCAGATTGGCACGTGCGCGCGCTTCGCTTCCGAGAGCATTACCGGGCCAAGGATATCGATCGGCACCCATTCCTCGTGACACTGTGCAAACTGCAGCACGAGGGGCATGTTCAGCGCTTCTGCCGCCCGCACGTTGGCTTCCAGCGACTCCAGGTTTGCGGCGTTGAATGCGCCGACTGCGATCTTCTTTTCCTCTGCAATGGCGAGAATCTCTTTCAGATTGACAAGCATCGTTTCCTCCTCAGTTGACGGGCCAGCCGGCCCGGATTCTTTTTTCAAGCTCTGCAAGGGGCAGAACGCCCGCCGCCGCCTCGTATTCTGTCACCGCCATGGCTCCCTCCGCAGCGGCCAGGCGCACGCAGTCCTCTGGATCTCGGCCCTCCGCCGCCGCAGCCAGAAACGCTGCGATGCTGGAGTCGCCAGCGCCCGATTCACTCCGAACGCGTGGAGCATGAAAGCAGGGCATGCAGATGCACCGGTTCTGCCAGATGGCGGCGTCCAGTCCGAACTGTTTTCCCACGCGGGAAAGTCGTTCCCTGTCCGCTGTCGCAAGCGCCATTCCCGCCGTTCCGCACTTGATGAGCGCCGCCGCACAGCCGAGGGAAAGCGCATGCCTTGCGAGAGGCAGAACGTCCTTTTCCAAGGAAAGGTGCCCCACGGGATCACCGCTCTCCGCTGTCAACGTAGCCCATTTCTCCCGGTCCAGCATGAAGCAGAGTTCTTCATAGCTCGGCACGAAGAAGTCTGTCTCAGGCAACACTCGCGTAAGGAGCGCCTGCCAGTCCGTCTTCCCCGCCGGGCTCGCGGGATCCACCGACGTGAGATCCAGGCTCGTAGCCGTTTCCTGCGCTTTCGCCCGCCGAAACATCGCGAGCAGTCCCTCTCCTCCGTCTTCATGCATTCTACGCATCAGAGTCGGATAGCCGAAGTGAAACACCGCCGCGTCCGGAATAGTCTCCCACGGGATGTCCTCCGCGGTAAAGGTATCATTCGCGCCGGGATTGTGAAGGAAGATCCGGTCGCTCCCGGGCACAGCAAGGACTAAAGTGTAACCTGTATCAGAGGCAGGGTCCACGATCAGACCACCGGCGCCCCATTCCGCAAGCAAAGAACCCATCAGTCGTCCGAAAGCATCATCCCCCACCTTGCCGAGGAGCGTGACATCGAGCCCGATCTTTTTCATCGCTAGTCCGGCATTGCCAACACTTCCACCAAGGCACATAGCGGCCTGCCCCACCTGAGTCAGCCGCCCAGGCCGGAAGACACTCTGCGGAGTAGCGCCAGATTTCTCCGGGAAAGCGGGCGTGATATCCAGGCAGATATGCCCTGCAGATACAAACCGCTTCATTCCTGATTCACCCCGTTCCGTCTGCATAAAAAAGAGCGGCAAATGCCGCCCTTCAGCGATTATTTCGACTTCTTTGTGCTACGCAGGAAGTCCACATAAACTGCCAGCAGGATGACCGCGCCCTTGATGATGTACTGCCAGTCGGAGTTGACGCCCATCAGGTTAAGGCCGTTGTTCAGGATGCCGATGATGAGCACACCGATCAGTGTGCCACCCAGCTTGCCAGAACCGCCAGCCATCGACGTTCCACCGACAACGACCGCCGCGATGGCATCCATCTCCGCGCCGTCGCCACTCGTGCAGGTGCCAGAATACAGGCGGCTTGCGATCGTAATACCCGCAAGGCCTGCCATGAGGCCGGAAAAGCTGTAAACCACAAACTTAACTTTCGCCGTCGAGATACCAGAGAACTTCGCCGCTGTGTCATTGCCGCCCACTGCATAGACGTGACGGCCCATCTTCGTGCGGTTCAGGAAGAGAACCGCGACGATAAAAACGAGGGTCATCGTCACGACCGGGGTCGGAACCGGACCGACGTAGCCCGCGCCCAGGAATTTCCAGGCATCCGTCATGCAGCGGATCGGCTTGCCACCGGAGTAGACATAAGCAATGCCCTTTGCGATGTTCATGGAGGCTAAGGTCACGATGAACGGCGGGATCTTCGTAAGGGCGATGACGAGGCCGTTCAGCAGGCCAAAGATCAGGCCGGAAAAAATCGCGATCAGGATGCCGACGATCTCGGGCATGCCGCCCCAGACGACGGCCGCTGCGCCCAGAACGCCGGACATAGCGATGATGGAGCCGACGGACAGATCAATACCGCCGAGGATAATGACCATCGTCATGCCGCAGGCCAGCATGAGGTTTGTGGAGCTCTGACGGAGCACGTTGAAGATGTTCTTCGTCGTGAGGAAGGTATTGTGTGTCGTGGGGAAGATGTACAGGAAGAGTACCATTGCAAGGAGCGCACAGATGATGCCCAGGTTGTCCACGAAATACCGTTTAACCGCTTTCATTGTCAGTTCCCTCCCGCGTTTTCTTCCGTCGCAAGCTTCATGATGGCCTCCTGGCTGAGTTCCTGCCAGGGGATGCAGCCCGTAATCCGGCCGTCATACATGACGTACACGCGATCGGACATGTTGATGA
>JAIKWN010000275.1 GCA_024684665.1 Clostridiales bacterium
CCGATATCGGTTCCGTTCTGTCCAACCGGCTGAACATCCACACGCATGATGAGAATTGTCCATAGGACGAAGGCTGCCAGCATGACAGCTCCTGTTATCATGGTTCTTTTCCAGTTTTCTTTCATCTCTCCTCATCCAACCTCTCGTAGAATCGAACAGCCTGTTTGATCTCATCTTCATCCGGATGGTGCTTATTGATGCCTCCGATCAGCTTAAACGGCCCGAAGGTATCGAAGCCCTTGCAATCGTACACGCCCAGGCAGCGGCAGCTTCTTCGCGTCGCGATGCTTTTCGCGCTGTCTGCATGGCCCTCTCTGGGATCCCCCGCGGTATGGATGAAGAAAACGTCCTTACCCTCCGGCAGATTGTCTTCAAGGAACTTTAGCATCTGTGGATAGTATTTCCCGAAGGCAATGCCGGACGCGATGCCGATCCGGTCATAGCGGGAAAGGTCATATTTCGCATTGGCGATGACATCCACCAAATCCACATCGTTGCGCTCCGCGATTGCCTCCAGCAGCTTCCTCGTATTTCCATGATGTGTCGAAGCATATACGATAACCGCTTTCATTTCACACCATCTCCTTCAGCACCTTTCATTTTTTGGGATGCGACCATTCCGAAAAACACGTTTTCCAGCAGTGCTTTGGCCCGCTCTTCTTGGTATTCCATCGAATTGTTGGCCATCAGGCTGGCCAGGCCGTGGGCGACGCAGAAGAATGTCAGGAACACCTCCCGCGCCTCATCCGGGCTGCACTTGAGCCCTGCCGCCATCACGTCCACGATGCCCGACAGCGCCGGATCGCCCATCAGCGCGGAAACATCCATTCCGCCGAATTTATTCGTTTGAAACAGGAAGCGGAACAGATTCTTCTCCTCGTATCCGAATCGGACGTAGTTGAGGCCGAGGGTGAGCATCGGATTGCTGTCCGTCTCCTTCGGCATGATGTATGCCGTATGGTACGCGTCGGCAACCGCATAGGCCGCTTCCCGAATGTCATCGACTGTCTTGTAGTTGTACATGACGGGCTGCGTGGAACAATTCAGATACTCCGCAATGGTTCTGGCATTCAGGCATTCATGACCGTTCTTGCGGATGATCTCGACGGAAGCCTCGGTTACCATCTCTTTCGTTATCCTGACTTTCGGCGGCATACAATTCTCCCTAATAAATAATCATCGTTATATAACGATGATTATTATAAACTCTGAGACGGCGTTTGTCAATGCCTGTTTACACAATCGGTGAGATTTTTTACTCCTGCAGCTCCAATCTCATGAGCACAAGCTCCTGCCAGCCGGTCACGCGGGAGCGAAAGCCCTTCGGGTTCCGTCCGTATTCGGTGAAGCCCACACTCCTGTACAGAGAGATTGCGGTAGTGTTCTCCGCCACGACCTCCAGTTCAAGCTGCGCATAGCCCGCTGATTTGGCACATTCGATGCAGGCCTCTGTCAATGCCCGTCCGATGCCAAGCCCCCAACAGGCTTTGTCAACGCTGATGCCGAATTCCGCGCGGTGCCTGACCTTGTATTTCCTCCCAACCGCCTCGATCCCGGCGGTCCCCACGACGTTTCCATTGATCACGGCAACGAGTTCGATCTCATCGGGGCTTTGCGTCTTTTCCGCCAGAAACCGCGCTTCCTGCTCCGGATCGTAGCAGTTTTCATCCGGGTAGGACAGCAGATAATCGGTCTCCGCGTGGGTTTTATTGAAATCCTCATAAACCGCAAGCCCGTCTTGCGCGTCGCCGTTACGGATCAGCGCCTCTTGCCCGTTCTTCAGAACGATCCTCTGTTCGTACTTCATCGCGCTTTCACCCCATTATGGTGTTCTTTGCCCACGGGATCATTCTTTCAGGCTCTTTGCCATCAGGTATTCCGTGATTCCCGAACGGTACAGGTTTGGAATTTCCCCAACCTGCTGATAGCCATTTCTCTCGTAGAACCGCTTTGCGTCCGGATTATAATCCGCGACCACAAGGAAAAGCTTGTCTGCCATTTCAAGCGCGATCCGTTCAGAATAATCCAGCAGAGCCTTGCCGATGCCCCTGCCTCTGTATTCTTCCTTAATGGCGATGATGTGCAGGTAGGGGAAACCGTGAAACGCTCCCTTCGGGATGATGTATGTAAAGCCAACGCATTCTTCACCAATGAGCGCTACATACAAATTCCCCTGGCGAAACCCTTCACGGATCGCGTTTTCCGCGCTCCCCGGCGCAGAAAAGTATTTTTCGCCAAGTGCTGACTTGCAGCGCGCATCCTTGCAATCCTTTAGATGCCGCTCGTTTCCTTTTGCAAATGTTATTGCCTGCATTTCCTTTTCTTCTTCG
>JAIKWN010000277.1 GCA_024684665.1 Clostridiales bacterium
ATCCGCCTCGATGTGTTCGCAGATACGTCTGTTCACCAAGCCCAGGATTTCCGCCGGGGTACCGCCCATGTGCGCTCTTTCGCTGATGATGGAGTTGGAGCCCATCATGAACAGGGCTGCGGGGATTCCTTTGCCCGAGACATCCGCCATGACCAGAGCAAGGTGATCGTCGTCGATGAAAAAGAAATTGTAGAAGTCTCCGCCGACTTCCTTTGCCGGATCCATCAGAGCATAGATGTCAAATTCATGGCGGTCGGGGAAGGGCGGAAAAACTGCCGGCAGGGCGTCGTTCTGAATCGTCGACGCAATCGAGAGTTCCGCGCCGATCCTTTCCTTTTCTGCCGTTACGGCAGTGAGGTTGTCGATGTAATTCAGCATATCCGTTTCCATGGAATCGATGGAATGGACGAGGTTACAGATCACCTCGTATTTGCTGATTTCGCCGATCGGCTCGCCGGAGCTGTGTTCTTTCGCAAAACGGGTGGCTTCCGCCGAGACCGTTTCAACAGGATGAATAATGGACTTCCTGAGAAACTGTGCCGCAAGGCGTGAGACGATCAGCAGCATGACGAAAACTCCGACGATAATCGTCAGAAGATAGGGCGTAAACGCCTCCGCCATCTCTCTGACGGGACGCTGCATGCACAGTATTGCCGTGACGTCACCCGCAGCGTTTTTCACGGGGACCATGGTCGTGATATGCGGATGCTGGCCGTCGGTGGGATGCATGCGGAAGACGGTTTCAAATGGGGCTCCCTGCTCATAGACAGCCCTGTATTTCTGCCGGTACTCATCGGTCGAGGTATCCCGCCGGTATCCCAATTCCCACGGAGTATAGGCGGAATCATCCACACTGTTGTTGACCACGTTGAAGACAGAGACAAATCTGCCGTAGTCGCTCCGGTCAACCTGAATGACGTAAATCAGGGAAACATTCAGCGTATGGCATCCGGTATCAAGCTGCTGCTTTGTAAGCTCGTACTCCTCCTGCTCTTCCCCGGCGAGATAGCGGTCAATGTGGCTGCCGTTGACATACACGGCGACCGAGTCCGCCATATAATGGGTGACGCTGGCATATTCGTTCTTGAACGCGCTGGTAAAACTGTGATTGCCGATGATACTTACGAAAACCCCGAACAGCAGCAGAAGGCTGACAAGACCGCCGATCACATTCATCGACATGTTGGACCGCTTTTTTTCGAGCCTGTTCATCCCGGCACCGTACTTTCCTGTTGTTTTGATCCCCCGCGCCGGCCGGCCCGGGCGTCAGCAGCGGCTTCAGCCGACGGATATTGTCCGAATGCTGTTTTTGAATTATAACATGCCGCCGCTCAGATTTCAATGAGCCGCTTTCTTTGTCAGCCCATGGATTTCCCCGCCGGCCGCAGCCGATTCCTCCGCGCACCGCAGCAGAAACGGGCTGCCTCAAAGAGAGGCAGCCCGAAGTTCTGTTTTTTCTTTTCAGACGTCAAGGTCTTCAAACGCCGCTTTCAGGCGGCCCATTGCCTCTTCCACGACCGAGCGCGGCGTTGCAAGGTTGAAGCGCTCGAAGAGGGCGGTCTCCGGGCCGAAGATGGCCCCGGCGTCCAGCCAGAGTCTGGCCCTGTCCAGAATCCGGCTCTCCAGCTCGTCCTGCGTGATGCCGTAGCCGGAGAAGTCCACCCACAGCAGATAGGTTCCGTCGGGTTCTACAACTTTTGCCTTTGGCAGGTTCTCCGCGATAAAGTCACTGACGTAGCGGACGTTCCCGTAGATGTACTCCACCAGTTCGTCGACCCACCCGGCGCCCAGATTGTAGCAGGCTATCAGCGCTGCCTGGCCCATGACGTTGGCCTGACTGTAGCCGGCTTCGCGGTTTGCCCTGCGGTATTTTGCGCGCAGCGCCTCGTCCGGGATGACGATGGTGGCGGACTGGAGCCCCGCGATGTTGAAGGTTTTTCCGGGAGAACTGTAGAAAGCCAGGTTCTTCCGGTATTTCTCATCCAGACACATGCAGCTGAAGAATTTGTGCCCCGGGAAGATGAAGTCGCTGTGAATCTCGTCAACCATCAGGATTGTGCCGTTTTCCAGGCAGAGATCCGCGACTTTTGTTATTTCCTCCTCGGTCCATACCCGTCCGACCGGGTTGTGCGGGCTGCAGAAGATCAGGGCTTTCACCTGTTCCTCTTTCAGCTTGCGCGCCATATCCTCAA
>JAIKWN010000062.1 GCA_024684665.1 Clostridiales bacterium
GCCCTCGGAAGCGACGAGGACGTCATCGAGCAGGCGCTGCAGGGCGCAAACGTCGCGGTCCTGACGGACTGTGGCCGCATGGGCAACTACGTGAAGGAAATGGGCATCCTGAACGCGGCCTATTTCGCGGACAGCTACGACGAGATGGAAAAGTTCATGCAGACTGATACCTTCAAGGGCTGGACAAATCAGCTGGAGAAAGAACACGGCATCGTCGTGCTGAACTTCGGCTGGTGTGACGGCTTCCGTCATTTCCTGACCAATAAGCCCATCTATTCGCCGGACGATCTGAAAGGCGTCCTCATCCGCACGCCGGGTGCCGCCGTCTGGAGCAAGTCCATCGAGTCCCTGGGCGCGACCCCGGTTTCCACCGTCGGCTGGGCCGACGTTTACAACGCCGTCCAGACCAAGACCATCGACGGCGCCGAGGGCCAGACCAGCGCGTCCTATCCGGCGGCACTGTACGAAGTCCTCAAGTACATGGACCAGACCGGCCACATCCTGCTGATGAACGGCATCATCGTCGGCGAGAAGTTCTGGAACACCATTCCTGAAGAGTATCAGCAGATCATCGTCGAGGAATGCGCGAAGGCCGCCGCGGACGCTTCCGCCGCCGTCGCCGCGAAGGCCTCCGAGTATGAGGGCCTGATGGCCGAAAAGGGCATGACCATCATTCCGCCGGAAGAGATCGACATCGCCGCTTTCCGCGCCGCCTCCGAGGCTGCGTACAATGAGCTCGGCTTCACAGAGCTGCGGGCCAAGCTTTACGAGGAGATCGGCAAGAAATAAGACAGGGCAGGATGAGAAAATGAATTCCGTGAAAAGGTTTTACGCCGGGTTTGTGAAGGCGGAGGAACTGCTGGCCTGCCTTCTGCTGGCCTGCATCGTCACGCTGATGTTCCTGTCGGCGGTGATGAGAAAACTCGGCATGCCCCTTAACTGGGCAGGCGACACCTCCCTCCTGCTGTTCACCTGGACCTGCTTTTTCGGCGCGGACCTCGCCGTCCGCGACAAGAACCTGGTCAATGTGGATATGCTGCTGACCAGGTTCCCGAAAAAAGTCCAGAAAGTCATCCGGATCGCCTGCCAGATCGCGTCGATGGCGCTGCTGATATCCTTCGTGCTGTACGGCGTCCCGCTCTGCATCGATTCCGTCGCGAGGAAGTTCTCCAATATGGAGCTCAGCTATTCCTGGGCGACCGCGAGCGTGCCGGCCGGAAGCGCCCTCCTGACGATAACGATGGCGATCAACCTGGTCAAGATGTTCCGCTCGGAAGACGGCACGTACGGGAAGCAGGGAGGGAATGAGATATGCTAGCGGTCATCATCGTATTCCTCGTCCTGCTGATCATCGGCATGCCCGTCGCGTTCGCCATCGGGCTCGCGGGCGCGTTGTTCTTCATCATCAGCCCCTTCGTGCCGTACAGCATCGCCGTTCAGAAGGTGGTTTCGTCGACCCAGTCGCTGAACATGCTTTCGATCCCCCTGTTCATTTTCGCGGGCAACCTGATGAATGAAACGGGGATCACGAAGAAGCTGATCCAGCTGTCCGATACGCTGGTCGGCCATCTGCCCGGGCATCTCGGACAGATCAGCTGCGTGCTTTCGACGCTGATGGGCGGCGTATCCGGCTCCGCGAATGCGGACGCCGCGATGGAATGCCGCGTCCTCGGCCCGGACATGATCCGGTCGGGGTATTCCCGCGGCTGGAGCGCCGCGATCAACGGCGTGTCTTCGCTGATCGTCGCGACCATCCCCCCGAGTATGGGCCTCATCATCTACGGTTCGGTTGGCGACGTGTCCATCGGCAAGCTGTTCATCGGCGGCCTTCTCCCCGGCATCCTCATGTGCGCCTGCATGATGACGGCGGTGCACCTCTCGGCGAAGAAGAGAGGCTACCGCCCCGCCAGGACCACCCGGCCCACGGCGAAGGAAGTCGGCAAAGCGCTGCTGGACAGCGTCTGGGCGCTGATGTTCCCGCTGATCCTGATCGTCGGCATCCGGATGGGCATCATGACGCCCTCCGAGTCCGGCGCGTTCGCGGCGTTCTACGCGCTGTTCATCGGCTTCTTCGTCTATAAGGAGCTGGACGGAAAGCGCCTGCTGAAGTGCCTGAAAGGCAGCGTCCGCGACATCGGCGTCATCATGCTGATCGTCATGATCTCGAACATCTTTGGCTACGGCATCACCTACGAGAACATCCCGAGGAAGCTCGCCGTCCTGCTCGTCGGCCTGACGAACAACCGGTACATCATGCTCCTGCTGATTATCGCCCTCCTGACGTTTGCGGGCATGTTTGTGGAGACGACGGTCGTGGCGCTCCTGATGACGCCCATCCTGCTCCCGGTCGTGAAGAGCGTGGGCGTCGATCCGGTGCACTTCGGCGTCCTGATGATGACGGTCGTGACTGGAGGCATCATGACGCCGCCCGTTGGCATCGCGCTGTATACGACGTCCGAAATTATGGAGTGCAAGCCGCAGGAAACGGCGAGGGAAGCCATCCCCTTCTACGTCGCGATGCTGTTCGTGATTCTCGTCATCGCCTTCGTTCCCCAGGTTACGATGCTTCTGCCAAACCTGGTCTTCAAATGAGGCGGTCCGGAAAGGAAACGCATACGCTTCGAGTCTTGAAACCGAAAAACGGACAGATCCGGCTCTCCGGGTCTGTCCGCTGCGTATACGGGGATGCGTCACGAAAGGGATTCCGGAAGCGGCCGCCGGGCGGCATTCCCGCTCTTGACAGCGCGGCCCGATTGGCATACATTTCTGACTGACAGAATACGGGAGGGATCGCAGGAAAGGGGGAAACTTGCCGTGAAGGTCGTCGGCGTCGTTGCGGAATACAACCCCTTTCACGCAGGACACGCGCATCACCTTTCGGAAGCGAAGCGGCGGAGCGGCGCGGAATACGCCGTCGCCATCATGAGCGGCGCCGTGACCCAGCGCGGGACCTTCGCGCGGCACGACCTTTCCCTCCGCGCGGAGATGGCCCTGAAGGGCGGCGCGGACGCGGTATTCCTGCTCCCCGCCCGCTTTTCCTGCGCGCCTGCACCGGACTTCGCCCGGGGCGGCGTTTCCCTGCTCGCGGCGACGGGCGTCGTGACGCATCTCTCCTTCGGCTGCGAAAAAGAAGCGCTGCCCCTGCTTTTGCCGCTTTCCCGCCTGCTTGCGGAGGAACCGCCGGCCTTTACCGCCGCCCTCCGGAGGAACCTCGATACGGGCTGCTCCTTTCCGAAGGCGAGGGCGCTGGCGTGTGAGGAAGCGCTGGGACTTCCCGGTCTTTCGAAACGAATGGAAAGCCCGAACCTGACCCTGGCGCTCGAATACCTGCGCGCCCTCCCGGAGGGTATCGTTCCCGTTCCTGTCGGGCGGAGCGGCGCGGAATATACGGAGGCGGAACTGACCGCGCCGGATGCCGGGTTTCCGTCCGCCTTAGCTATCCGCCGTGCGCTTTCGGAGTGGCAGCAGGATACGGTGGAAGGGGAAGTGGCGCTCCGCGCGGCTCTGCCCTGCGCCGATCTGGTCTTCGCCGCGGAGGAGGCGGGCGCGGTCCATGAGGAGGAGGCGCTGACCCCGGTGCTCCTTTACCTCCTGCGCATGGCGGACCGGAGAAACCTCTCGCAGATTTGCGGAATGGAGGAGGGACTTGAGGCACGCTTTCTAGAGGCTGCGCGGCAGGCCGGAACGCGGGAGGAGCTCTTGTCCCTCGTAAAGACGAAGCGGTATACCCATGCGCGCCTATCCCGCGCTGCGACAAACGTTCTGCTCGACGTTACGAAGGAATTTGCGGCTGCGAACCCGTCGCCGTCGTATCTCCGCCTTCTCGGTTTCCGGGAGGCGGCGCGGCCGCTGATGCATGAGATCCGCCGGCGGGCCTCCCTGCCCATCATTGCGAAATGCGCGGATTATAAAGCTTCCGATCCCCTGTTCGCCCTCGACTCGCGCGCCCGGGATCTATGGGCCCTGGGCGCGAAAAATCCCGCTGAGCGGGCGGCAGGGGCGGACTTTTTGCAGAGACTGGTCGTCGGATAACCGGTTCGTGGAAAGCAATTTCCTTTTGGGAAAGCGAAATATTGCGAGCGGAGGAGACGATGAAAGAGTTCCGGTTTGCGCTCCGGAATACAATTCCGATTTTCTTCACGTATCTGTTTATAGGAATTGCCTTCGGCGTTCTGATGAGCGATGCGGGGTACAGTGTGCTGCTCACGGCGGCTTCCAGTTTTTTTATCTATGCCGGATCGATGCAGCTTGCCATGGTTCCCATGATGACGTCCGGCGCCTCCCTTTTTTCTCTCGCGTGCATGGCGTTTTTCATCAATGCGAGACACATCTTTTACGGCATCGGTTTTATTGAAAAGTTCCGCAGGATGGGATGGCGGCATCCCTATATGATCCTCACCTTGACCGATGAAACCTATTCCGTTCTCTGCTCTGTAAAGTATGACGCGGATCTCGATGAAGACAAGGCTGCTTTTCTGATTGCCATGCTCAATCACCTTTATTGGGTGTTTGGCAGTTTTGTCGGGGCATGTGCTGGACATTTCCTGCAGTTTGATATGCGGGGAATCGAGTTCTCCGCAACCGCGTTTTTCCTTATCGTGGTAGTGAACCAGTGGCGGCAGTACCGCACCCGGCTTCCTTTCCTGACTGCCGCCGTATGCGCCTTGGGCTTTTATCTGCTGCTAGGAAAGGAGCGCTTCTTGATCCCGGCTCTTGTTTCCTGCTTGGCGGCGCTGCTTATGCTCCGAGAGCCGGTTGAGCGGAAGGAGGGTGCGGCTGATGAATGATGCGATGTATTCTGCCGCTGTTATAGGCGTCGTTGCCATCATTACCTGGGCCCTCCGCGCTTTTCCTTTTTTTCTCTTCGGCAGGAAACCCCTGCCAAAGGTGATTCTTTATCTCGGAAAAGCCCTTCCGCCCGCCATTATGACCGTACTTGTGATTTACTGCCTTCGGGATACCGCTTTTTATCAGCCCCCGTACGGCATACCGGAAATGATCGCGTGCATCCTGGTGATCGCGCTCCAGATGGCGAGGAACAATATGTACCTGTCGATCATTGCCGGCACGGTCTGCTATATGATCCTGATCCGCGTTTTGTGACGTCCGAAGCGAATTGAAATTATGAAGGACAATCGGAAGATAACCGGAGGACAGTCGTATGAAAAAGAAACTCGTTTTCCTTCTGGCGGCCGTAGTTCTGCTGGTCTTCCCGCTCCTTGCTGCGGCAGAGCGGGACGGGGTCGGATCCCCTTATGTCTTGGATAAGGTGGTGATCCTCAGTCGCCACACCATCCGTTCTCCAATGTCCGGAAGCGGTTCACTGCTGGATGAGATCACGCCGCACGACTGGTTCCGCTGGACTTCCGATCCCAGCGAGTTGTCCCTGCGTGGGGGCGTGCTGGAGACGAACATGGGCCAGTACTTCCGCCTTTGGCTGGAAGACGCCGGGCTGATCCCCAAAAACTGGCAGCCGGAGGAAGGCGAGGTGCGGTTCTATGCAAACGCCAAGCAGCGCACCCTGGCGACGGCGCGGTTTTTTTCGGCGGGCTTGCTTCCAGTCTGCGCGGTGCCCGTCGAAAGCCACGCGCCATATGACACGATGGACGATACCTTTACCCCGAAGATCCGCTATTATTCCGAAGAATACAGGGAAGCGGCCCTTGATGAAATTGCCGCCATGGACGGGGAGAAGGGGATCGCGGATTGCAGCGAACGGCTGAGGGACGCCGTCTCCCTCCTGATGGACGTGACGGATATGAAGGAAAGCGAAGCGTACCGGGCCGGGAAATACGGCGATCTCCTGGAAGACGAAACTACTGTCATCCTGCTCCCAGACAGGGAACCCGGCATGAAGGGGCCCCTGCGCACCGCGACCTCCGTGGCCGACGCGCTTGTATTGCAGTATTACGAGGAGCCGGACGCGCTGAAGGCCGCGTTCGGCCACGAACTGACGCGGGAGGACTGGTATGCCCTCTGCGGCATTGTGGAGACCTATCTGGGAATGCTGTATTCCTCTCCGCTCGTCTCCGTCAACGCGGCTTATCCGCTCCTGTGCGAACTGAAGAGCGAGCTGGAACAGGAAGGACGGATATTCACTTTCCTCTGCGGGCACGATTCCAATCTGGTCAGCGTGCTCTCCGCCCTGGGCGCGGAAGAGTACGAACTGCACGGCACGCTGGAGAGCAGTGCTCCCATCGGCGCGAAGCTGACCTTCGAGCGGTACCTGGATGCGGACGGCGCGACTTGGTACGCGGTGAACCTCGTGTACCAGAGCACGGAGCAGCTACGGCAGAACGCCCTCCTGTCTCTCGAAAATCCGCCCATGAAAGCAGCGCTCCGTTTCCAGGGCGCAACGGCTAACCCGGACGGGTTGATTTCCGAAGCGGACCTGCTGGAATGTTTCCGAAAGGCCATCGACATGTTCGACGCACTGCCGGAAGAATATGACGACCTGGAGGCTGCCGCGTGACTTTAACCTATGCGAGGGATTCGAAACCCCGGTTCTATGCTGCTATTTCCCATCGGCAGCTGTTCCGGCTCAAAAAAGGAAGCCAAAGGAGGTAGCGGGAGAATGATACTCGAGAAAATCACCGAAAATAATCTTCAATATGCTGTAAAGATCCAGGAAGAACTCTTCCCGGAAATAAGCGCAAGAGCGAACTATGAAGAATCCGTTGCGGGTGTCAGCGGTTACGAGTATTTTCTGGTTTACGAAGGCGGAGCCTGTGTTGGCGTCACGGGACTTTACTCCCTTCCGGAGGATCCCGACAGCGCTTGGCTCGGGTGGTTCGGTATCCGGGAAGGCCACCGGAGGAAGCATCTCGGCTCGGCGGTTCTGAAAAAGTTCGAGGAAATGGCGGCCGCCAAAGGATACCGGTTCGTGCGGCTCTATACGGATGCCGTGGATAATGATGCGGCTATCGCCTTTTACAAGGCGAACGGCTATACCTGCGAACCCTATGAGAACGCGGAAGACCCCGCCTGCAGGAAGATCCGGCTCCTGATTTTTTCAAAGCCTCTCGCTTCGGAAGAACTCGTTGAGCTCGTTCCCTGGAACAGCAGGAATATCCATTTCACGGAGCAGGTCGCGAAGCAGGAAAAGTATAATACGCATCCGGAAAAGGAGGAGCGGAAACTGTGACGATCCCGGAGATTATGGAGAAAATGATCGCCTTTTCGGAAGGTAACGTCCACGATATCGACCACCTGATCCGCGTATGGACCTACGCGAAGACCATCGGCGAACTGGAGGGCCTGGACCGGGAAACGCAGTTCATCCTGGAGGCCGCCGCCGTCACGCACGACATCGCATGCCCGCTCTGCCGGAAGAAATACGGCAACACGGACGGAAAACATCAGGAAAAAGAAGGAGAGCCGATGGTCCGGGAATTCCTGGTGGACGCGGGAATCCCGAAGGATCAGCTGGACCGGATCGCCTTTCTGGTCGGGCATCACCACACGTTTTCCGCCATCGATGGAATGGATTACCAGATCCTGGTGGAGGCGGATTACCTCGCCAACGCGACGGAAAACGGGTACAGCCGGGAGAACGCGGCGAATTTCATGAAGAAAATCATGAGGACGGAAAGCGGGAAGCGGATTCTGCAATCGATTTATGGCGCAGATCGTCCGTGATGGATGTATAATAAACAAATAAATCCTTGCGTTTCAGGCATATGGAGAGAAGATAAAACCGGGGGCGAAAGCATGTTTCTGAAAACTCAAAGGGATCTGCGGATCCGTGCCATCCTTCTTGCGGTTCTTGCCGTGCTGTCGGTTCTGCCCGCGGCGGCGGAGATCAAAACCGTCCGGGTCGGGTATTACGAGAACGAGGTCTTTCAGGAGGGCGCGCGCGAAGGTGCGGTGAAGACCGGCTATGCGTACGAGTATTACCGGAAGCTTTCCGAATACACCGGCTGGAAGTATGAATATGTCTACGGCGGGTTTGGGGAATTGTTTCAGATGCTTCTGGACGGCAGGATCGACCTGCTGGCGGGCCTTGCCTGGCGGGAAGAGCGCGTGTCTCAGATGGGCTACCCGAAGGCCATCATGGGCAGCGAATCCTATTATCTCGTAAAGCATGAGGCTGACGCGGGCGTCACCGCAGATCCGGCGACCCTGAACGGGCGCAGGATCGGCGTGCTGGACAGCGCCATGGTCAGCGTTCTGAACCGGTATCTCGAAGATCATGGCGTGACGGCGGAGGTCGTTGTGTTTTCCGACCATACGCGTCTGTTCGGTGCTTTTGATACGCGCGAAGTGGATATTCTCGCCGCAGAGAGCGACGGCGCATACGGTAGGGAGCATTCGGAGGTGCTGACTGCCTTCGGCACGTCGGATTATTACCTGTGCGTGAACCGGAACCGTCCCGACCTGCTGGAGGAACTTGATTCCGCACAGACACTTCTGGCAACCGAAGAGCCGAACTATCTGAATTCCCTGAGCGCCAGATATTATTCGATCAGCGTCACGGCGCGGGCTTTCTCGCAGGCCGAGCGGGAATGGATGAATTCCCATGCCGCGCTCCATGTCGGTTATCTTGACAATTACCTTCCTTACAGCGACACGGACGCAGAGGGGAACGTCACGGGCTTGATCCGGGACATGATCCCGGACATCCTGAAGACGCTCGGCATCCCGAAGACTGCGGTCACCTGGAGCGGTTATAAAAGCTATGACGCGATGATCGCCGACATGAGCGCCGGCATGATCGACGCGGCGTTTCCCGTGGGCGGCGGCCTGTATTATTCTGAGGAGAACGGGATTTATCAGTCCACCCCCGTCGTTTCGTCGCCTACCGCACTGATCTGCAAAGGCGGATTCAGCGAAGCGACCACGGCCCGCATCGCCGTGAACGAAAACAACCGGATGCAGTACTATTACGTATGCACCCATTATCCGAATGCGGAGATCGTTTTTTTCCCTTCGATCGAAGAGTGCCTCGCCGCCGTGCTTTCGGGCAAGGCCGGATGCACGACGCTGAACGGCCTGCGCGCGAACGAGATCCTGAAGAACAGGCCGTATACAGACCTTACGATTCTTCAATCCGGCAGGAACGACGACCGGTGCTTTGGCGTCGAAATCGGCAACGAAGGGCTGCTGAAGCTCCTGAACCGGGGCCTGAATATCCTGGGGAGCGACTACGGGCAGAATAACGCCTACCGCTATACCGGCGGCTTGTATTCTTACGGGTTTCTGGACGCACTTCTCGATCACATGGCCGTCGTCGGTTCGGTCGTCCTGGCGCTTGCGGCGCTTTTGCTCCTCCTGCTGATGCGGGACAGGAAGCATACGAAAGCAGAAGTGAAGCAGAAGGATATCGCGAGGCAGGTGCTCGAAGAGAAGAACCGGGAACTGGCCGAGAGCCAGAAGGCGCTGTCGGACGCGCTGATCGCGGCGGAGCAGGCGAACCGCGCCAAGACGGTATTCCTCAACAACATGTCCCACGATATCAGGACGCCTATGAACGCTATCGTGGGCTTTACGGCGCTGGCTGCGTCGCATATCGACAATAAAGAACAGGTGCAGGATTACCTCGGAAAGATCACCGTCTCCAGCCAGCACCTTCTTTCCCTGATCAACGACGTCCTCGACATGAGCCGCATCGAAAGCGGCAAGGTGACGATCGAGGAAGCGGACGTGCATCTCCCGGACGTGATCCACGACCTCAGGACGATCATCCAGCCCAATATCGAAGCCAGGAACATGGAGCTGTTTATTGACACGCAGGACGTGGTGCATGAGGACATCGTCACCGATAAGCTGAGGCTGAACCAGGTGCTGCTGAACATCCTGTCCAACGCGATCAAATTCACGCCCCCGGGAGGAACGATCAGCTTCCGGGTGATCGAAAAGCCGTCCCCGGCCGCCGGCGTCGCGAATTTCGAATTCCGGATCCGGGATACCGGCATCGGGATGAGTGAAGAATTTCAGAAGACGATCTTTGAAGCGTTCACCCGCGAAAAGACAAGCACGGTCAGCGGCATCCAGGGCACGGGACTGGGCATGGCGATCACGAAAAACATTGTCGATATGATGGGCGGCGTGATCACGGTCCATTCGGCCGAGGGGAAGGGCAGCGAATTCATCGTCGGGCTTCCCTGCAAAATCAGTGGCGTTTCCGCAAAGTTTGAACCGCTGCCCGAACTGCAGGGCCTCCGCGCGCTTGTGGCGGACGACGACACCAACACCTGCCTCTCCGTGTGTTCCATGCTGCGGGAAATCGGCATGCGACCCGACTGGACGAACTACGGCAGGGAGGCGGTGGTCCGGGCGAAGGAGGCGATGGATCAGGCCGACGAATTCCGGGTCTATATCATCGACTGGCTGATGCCGGACCAGAACGGCATCGAGACCGTGCGCCGGATCCGCAGGGTGATCGGCGACGGCGCGCCGATTATCATCCTGACAGCGTATGACTGGGCAGATATTGAGGAAGAAGCGAGGGAAGCCGGCGTGACGGCCTTTTGCTCCAAGCCCCTGTTTATGTCCGAACTCCGGAACGTGCTGGAGCAGCCGTTCAGAGCTTCTCCGGAGACGCGGAAGCAGGGGGAGAGCGAACCGGAAGAAGCGCCTGATTTTACCGGCAGGCGCATCCTGCTGGCGGAAGACAACGAGATGAACCAGATGATCGCGGAAGCGATCCTGACGGAAGCCGGGCTGAAAGTGGACATCGTCGGCGACGGTTCGGAAGCCGTAGAAAAAATGAAGGCCATGCCGGCCGGATACTATGACGTGATCCTGATGGACATACAGATGCCGAAGATGAACGGGTATGAGGCGGCCAAACAGATCCGTGCGCTTAACGACCGCAGGAAGGCCGGCATTCCTATTGTCGCCGTGACGGCCAACGCTTTCGAAGAAGACAGGAAGATTGCCCTGGAAGCGGGAATGAACGGACATCTCGCGAAGCCCTATGACATTCCCGCGATCATGGAGACGCTGACCTCGCTGCTCACGTGAGCGCGACAAAGCGCCCGATCCAGAATCGGGATCGGCGGATCTAAAAGATTGACAGAACTGCGAATCCGAGTAAAATAAAGTTACACTTTATTTTGCTCGGGTTTTTTATGGGGGTGGTTTTACGTATATTCCCCGTCACATGGAAAAACAGATCCTCCTGACATCCCGGAATTATCCGGTTGTCATGGTTTGCGGACAGAGGCAGGTCGGAAAATCGACGATGTTGAATCATATCCGGGAGAGTTCCCGCCGTTACGTGACGTTGGACGACGGAAACGCCCGCAGGCTCGCTTTCACGGATCCCGCTTTGTTCTTTGAAACC
This sequence comes from Clostridiales bacterium, assembly GCA_024684665.1. The sequence continues at coordinate 11,288 of JAIKWN010000062.1, forward strand.
TATGGCTATCCTCTTCTAATCGATGAATTCCAGCGGGTGCCGTCCCTCCTGCTTGAACTCAAAAAGATTGTGGATGAAAAAGCGCTGGCCGGAGAGGACAACAGCGGGATGTTCTGGCTGACCGGTTCGCAGAAGTTCCAGATGATGCAGAATGTGTCCGAATCCCTGGCCGGGCGGGTTGCGGTTTTTGATCTTGCGGGGCTGTCGGCCGCGGAAATCGAAGAAAGACCCGAAGGGCTGTTCCAGCCCAGCTTGGAATCCCTCCGGGAACGAATGAAAACCGCAAGGCGGAAAGACGTCCATCAGATCTATGAAGACATTTTCCGCGGCGGGATGCCAAAGCTCAGGGCGACGGATGTGGACCGCGACCGCTATTATATGGATTATGTGAACACCTATATTGAGCGCGACGTAAAAGATCTCGCCCAGGTCGGGAAACTGACGGAGTTCTACAGTTTCCTCGTCTATATGGCCGCAAGAACGGGACAGGAACTGAAATACAGTGAGATTGCCGGGGACGTCGGTATTTCCGCGCCGACGGCAAAAGCGTGGGTTTCCATCCTGGAGCGTTCCGGCATCCTTTTCATCCTGCGTCCCTATGCCGTCAATATCACCAAACGGCTGGTCAAAACTCCGAAAGCGTACTTCATGGATACAGGCCTAGCTGCCTATTTATGCCGTTGGCCCGATGCGCTTACGCTGGAAAA
>JAIKWN010000076.1 GCA_024684665.1 Clostridiales bacterium
GAATAGATCTTGTAGATGTGGTTCAGCTTCAGGCTTGCCATACTTCTTTTCCTCCTTCATATTTTACGCCGTAACAGGTCGCACTGCGGCGTTTTGACTATATCGATTATACCGAAGATATCCCCGACGGGCAATGGATGGAATGGCCAAAAGTCGTGCCCCGGGCGCTGCATTTCTGCAATGCACCCGCTCTTGAAAGAACCGATTTTTTCCTGTTATTCTTACATTTTCATTCATACTCCTTCACAGGAAACAGCCGCGGGGACGATTGCCCTCTGCGCTGTATCGGCAGAATCACCAAATCCAATTCTCCTTTGCGGTATTCGGGTTCAGGGATCATTCTGCGACAGGAAGATTCTTTCAAAAGTGATTCAAAACGGTCTCTCACACACAAATCGGAACCCTATCCCCAGCGTCAAAAGCAAAAATAACGGCCCTCGGGAAATAAAACCCGAAACAGGCCGTTTTTTGTGCAATTTATATATGGTAAAATTTCACAGATTTTCTATGCCTTCGACCCGGATCACCACGATGCCCTTCACCATATTCGTATCCAGCTCTTCCAATGCCGCACGAACTGCCCGCTCGCGTGCCCGGTGCGTCTGGATTACGAGCTGTACGAACCCGGAAGAATCCCGCATCCCCTTCTGCATCATGGAAGCGATAGAGACGCCCTGCTCGGCCAGCTTCCCTGAAGCCATGCTGAGCACGCCGGGCTGATCTTTTGCCCGCAGGCGGATGAAGTACCCGCTCTCCCAGTCGTCCACAGGCGTTGTACGCCCGCCCTCCGTAATAGGAAGCCGCGTCTCACCCCGGGCCGCATGGATGAGGTCGGAAACGATGGCGCTCGCCGTGGGAGCGTCTCCTGCGCCGCGCCCGTACAGCATCATCTCGCCGCAGGCATGGCCGTCGATGAAGACCGCGTTGAAAGAGCCATTCACGCCTGCCAGGGGATGGGATGCCGGTACAAAAGCCGGATGCACCCGGACCTGGATTCCGTCTTCTCCTTCGCGCCCCACGGCCAGGAGTTTCAGGACGAGACCCATTTCCCGTCCGCAGGCAATGTCGATGGGCGTCACGCCGGAGATGCCCTCACGATATACCGCCTCCGGCGTGATGTGTTTCCCGAAAGCGAGAGAGGTCAGAATGGACAGCTTGCAGGCGCTGTCATATCCTTCCACATCCGCAGTCGGATCCGGTTCCGCCAGGCCGAGCCTCTTCGCCTCGGCAAGCGCTTCTTCATAAGCCATGCCCTCCGCGCTCATGCGGGAGAGAATGTAGTTGGTGGTTCCGTTGATGATACCCATGATCCCCGTGATCCGGTTCGCCTGCAGGGAATCGGTAATCGCCCGGATCACCGGGATCGCGCCGCCGACCGCAGCCTCGAAGAAGAGACCCGCGCCTCCCTTTCCCGCTGCCGCAAAGATCTCTTCCCACCGGGCGGCGAGTGCCATCTTGTTCGCCGTCACGACTGCCTTGCCGTTCTCAAGCGCGCGGATGAGAAGGCTGGCTGCCGGCTCCGTTCCGCCCAGGAACTCCAGAACGACATCAATCTCCGGATCGTCTGTTACCTCTTCCGGGTGAACCGTATACGCTTCCGGAGGCAGACTGACCCGGCGCGGCTTTGAAAGATCACGCACGAGCACCTTCCGGATTTCAAAGTCAAAACCTTCCCGGCGCAGGAGAGCGTCTTTCTGCTGCTCCAGCAGCCGCACCACGCCGCCGCCAATGTTGCCGCACCCAAGAAGGCCAAGACGAATGGTTTTCATTGAATTCCCTTCCGCCGGACATCCGGCTGTTTTATCGTTCCGCAGCGGTGTTTTTCTCATAAATCATCCTGAGGCCGATCAGCGTCAGATCCGCGTTCAGTTCGTCGATGGCCGTAGAGTTGTCGGCAACCAGATAGGCCATGCCGCCCGTCGCCACTACCTTCGCGTCCTTCCTGCCGATCTCCCGCTTCATCTCTCCCACGATCTTTTCCACGGAGCCGATGAACCCGTACAGGATGCCGGACTGGATGTTCGTGACCGTCGTGCGGCCGATGACCCGCTCCGGCAATTCAAGTTCAATGGAAGGAAGCTTCGCCGTCCCAGTCGCAAGGGCCCTGTTCATCATGCGCAGGCCCGGACCGATGGCGCCGCCCAGAAACTCGTTCTTTTCAGAAAGCACGCCATACGTCGTCGCGGTACCGAAATCGATGTAGATACATGGTCCCCCATACAGGGCAGCGGCCGCCACCGCGTTCGCGATACGATCACTGCCAAGTTCCCGGGGGTTCTCGTAGCGGATGGAAAGCCCCGTTTTCATCCCCGGCGCCATAAGCAGGGGCGGTACACCGAAATAATCGCGGCACATGTGTTCGATGGTGTAATTCACAGTCGGCACGACAGAGGAAATCATGACGCCGTCAATGGTCCGCATATCCAGTCCATGATAGCGGAACAGCTCCGCCATGGTGATGCCGTACTGGTCGGAAGTCATCGTGAGATCCGTAGCACAGCGAAGTCGCTTCACCATGGTCTCCCCGTCGAAAACCGCAGCCTTGATATTGGTATTTCCGATGTCCATGACGAAGATCATGCGCAGCCTCCGGATTCTTTATCCCAGTTTCATTGCTTTCGCGACGCCTTTTGCCGCGGCTCCCGCCACGACCGTACAGACAAGAGCTTCCACCAGTCCCTGAACGCCCACCAGAAGGACGACAAACATGAGCGGATTCGTCGCTCCGGTTTTCTGCACCAGATTCTGCACCATTTCGGTCTGATAGAATGCCGCGACGATGAAGCCCATGAAAAAGCAGGTATTGAGCAGCGGCGCAGCGAGCCCGCCGGCAAACCAACAGAAAATGCCCCGGCGATCAGTCTTTTTTACGGCGCTGAAAATCAACCCCGTGCAAAGTCCCATCAGCAACCGCATGCCCACGCAGAGCAGAAAAGTCCGCAGCGGGCTGACGCCAAAGAAGAAACCCGTCAGCACGGAACGCCCGGTCATTGCGTCCCAAAAGCTCGTAAAGCCGAAAGTCGCCCCGAGAACGGCGCCGGCTGCAGGCCCCAAAAGCATGGCACCTATCGCCACCGGAACCGTAAGGAACGACATG
>JAIKWN010000167.1 GCA_024684665.1 Clostridiales bacterium
TATGTCCGGGAGCTCACGAAAGAGACCGACCGGGCCGCCAACGCGGATGCGCTGTTTCCGCCCAGGCGGCAAAAGATCTGCGCCTGTCCGAAATGCGGCGCGGCGATCACGGATCATCCCAAGGGGTTCATGTGTGAGAACCGCATCTGCGGGTTTGTCATCTGGAAGAACTCCGGCATCATGAAGGACGCTGCGCACCCGCTTACAGCCGGCGACGTGAAGAAGCTGATTGAAAACGGTTCTGTTCAGAAGGACGGCCTGGTCTCGGCAAAGTCGCATATCCGGTACAGCGCTGTCCTGAGCCTGGAGTATTCGAAGAATGGCAGGCCGGTCCTTCGACCGACTTTCAAGTGAGGAGGCAGACATGATGAAACGATTGATGACGCTGGTTCTGGCCCTGATGCTGGCATGCGGGATCGCCATCGCGGACAATCCGGTGGTGATCACCATGGATACGTCCAACGTGCCGAAGATCCCGGAGGGAACTTTCTCCGCGGAAGTCATCGCCTTTACCGGCAACCAGACCTACGCCGTGTTCTCCGCGCCGGACAGGAAGAGCATCCGCGGCGCGAAAGGCCGCGCACGGGTCAGTACCAACGGGTGGATCCAGGTCTTCGGGTATGAGGGCGACTGGATCCTGGTGCAGTATGACATCACAAAGGATCACAACCGGATCGGATATATCTACAGAAACGCGCTCCCGCGCGACGCGGAAGTGCCCGAGCTTCAGTGGACGAAGACTTCCGCGGTCGTGAACTACAATGTGGAAGTGACGGATGACCCACTGGTCAGCAAAACGCCGCTGGCAAAGCTCACCGAAAACACGCGGGTGACCTGCCTCGGAATCATGGGATCCTGGACCTATATCGAGGCCGAGGAGAACGGCGTGCGATTCCGGGGATTCGTCCCGTCCGAAAGTGTCGCCGACACGGTCACCTCCATCCGCGAGGCCAACCTGGCCATTGTCGGCAGCTGGAAGCTGTACGCCGGAAGCTCGATCAACGCGAGCCGCATCGCATTCTATGACGACGGTACCATGATCGGCAGGTCCACCCTCGACAGCGGCCGGGAAGTGGAATGGTCCGGCACTTGGTCCATCAGCGAGTATGACACCCGCCGCAACCGGTACTGGAATGACTGTGAGTTTGAGCTCACGCTCGCCAGGGGCGGTGCCGTGGAACTCTATGGCCTGCGGATCTGCCGGCAGGGCGGGACGGACGGGCAGACCCGGTATGCGCTGATCCTGTCTGACGGAGCGAAAACCAGCGGCATGGTGCTGGTTGAGTAACTACTTGACATATGACAAGTAGTTTGGTAGGATGGGCTGAGGGAGGTGGCCGCTATGGAACAGATCGTCCATCAGCTGCAGGATATGACCTATCTCAGCTGGGCTAAAACACGCAACTCATCCGGGACAGCCGGTTCCTTTCTGAAGGCCTATGACGAGGATGCTGAGGGGAAGACATATTATAAGCTGTCCAATTACGACGCCTGGAAAGGAATCATCGGGCACGAATGTGTCAACGAAATCATCGTGGACCGTCTCCTGTCTGTCCTGGGCATTGAACATCTTTCGTACCGACTGATCCATGCGAGGGTCCTGATCGATCAGAAGGAGCACGAAACCTGGCTCTGCGCATCCCGGGATTTCAAAAAGCGCGGTGAAAGCAAGATTGCCCTGGACGCTTACTATCAGGCGGAGCGCCTTCCAGACGAATCGCCCATGGACTTCTGCATCCGGAACGGATGGGAATCTTCAATCTATGAGATGCTGGTGGTCGACTACCTGATTCTCAACCGTGACAGACACGGCGCAAACATGGAAGTGCTCCGCGATCCAAGGCGGAAGACTGTCCGGCTTGCACCGCTGTTTGATCATGGACTCTCCCTTCTCAGCCGTTGTGAAAGCACAGAGGCCATGCTTCGGGAAGATGTGATGGCTGACAAACCGGTGCAGTGCTTTGTGGGCTCACGGTCCGCGAAGGAAAACCTGAAACTGATCCCCCCGGACCGTCATCCTCAGCTTCACCCGCTGACAGAAGGTGATCGAGATGCTTTGCTCGCCGGTCTGTCGGACGCTCTTGACCGGCAATGGCTGGACAGGATTTGGGAAATGATCTGGAAGAGGTGGCAAACGTATGAGAATCTTCGCGATCAGGGATGAAACGCTGCCGTCAGATTATGTGCTCGGATACCTGGTCTATTACGAGCGCGCAAAGGCGTTCTATATCGAACTGCCGGATAAGGCCGATCCCTGGACAACGCCGCTCTTGTTATCCTCTTTTGTCAAACGCGGTCAGCGCTCCGTCAGCAGTTACTGGAGCCGGCTGTGGGTTCAGCAGCGCATTGTTCCTCAGGATCGTCAGAACATCGGCCAGGTCCTGAAAGAGAACGGACTTGAGGAGTACGATGAGTTTAAGCTCCTCATGCTCACCATGGGACGCTGTGCACAGGACGATTGCTATCTTCAGGAAATCAACCCGTCCGATCTTCCGCCTCTTTTGATCGATCGCTGGAAGTGCAAGATTGAGGACGTCATCCCACTGAGCGGATATCGGCTGCTCATCTTCTTCCGTAACGGTGAAGTACGGATTGCCGATGTAGGCGCGATGGCAGATGCATATCCTGAATGCAAACCGTATCTGACGCGGGAAGAACGCTTTAATACCGTCGAAGTCCAACCCGACGGGTATGGCGTCATGTGGAGTGACCGGGCGATGCTGTCGGATCGTGAACTCTATGAGAAAAGCGACAGCATCCCCCTCGCCCTGGAGGATTTCGTCAACTTCGTGAAGCTTCGGATCGTCAATGTCAATGAAGCGGGCCGAATCCTTGGCTGCAGCCGGCAGAATATTGACGATCTGGTCCGCAGAGGCAAGCTGCACCCCATCCGGCAGGATGAAAAGAACAAGCTATTTCTGCGAAATGAGATCGTACAGCGCAAGCAGTCATAAGCACTGCCAATGATTCTGAAGAAATCAAACGACCATACCAACTGTAATGGAACGTCACCTGTCCAGGTGGCGTTTTTCCGTATCAAGGAGATTGATGCATATGAGTGAATGGGCAAGCACTGGAAAGGCTGCTGAAAGTCCCTCCGTTGTCCTGAACGAGCAGGACTTTGTTCACGGTATAGAAAGCGGTTTTGCAATCTATCAGCTGAAAGACGGACCGGAAAACCACTATCTGCGATTTGCCGGCCTGGCCGAGCTTCGGGAACCCGTACAGAAGGAAAACTATGACCTGGTGTACTTTGGAGCCTTGCCGGACTTCAGCGCACAGGAGACAGCACCGGTCCTGGATGGGCTTTATGCCGAGTTCAATCTGTTCCCGCCGGAAGACTTTCGCGGCCACAGCCTCAGCGTCAGCGATGTGATCGTCCTGAAAGACGGTGATGAGTTTCATGCCTACTATACGGACAGCATTGGTTTCAAGCCCCTGGATAAATTCCAACCGGAACGTAATCCGCTGCGCAATGCCGAGATGGCCATGGAAGACGATTACGACATGATTGACGGGATCATCAACAACGGTCCGAAGAAAGACAAGGAGCCGTTTCATGATCTGAAACCGGATCCGTTTTCTCATCGGGATGGCGCACACCGGCCAGACCCGGAACGCTGACATGGAGGAGATATGATTCAATCAATCAGTGATTTTGAGAACTGGCGCAACAGACAGTATGACCGGCCGGAGCCGGATTCGGCAGGCCCGGATCAGCGCAGTTTTCGCTTTTATTCGCATGACCATCCGGCAGACACAACCCTCGAATACACTCTGACAGGCAGCCGTGCGGAACTCCGGCTTTCTTTCAGCTCGGAAGATCCTGATATGGGAGTTGAAGAAATGCTGTATGCCGGAGAGAACGGCGAGAGCATGAGCGAACTCGTCGCAGACCTTCGCGCTGACCTCACGGCCTATCTGGACGCTTCTGACACATCCTCCTTCCGGGAACAGCAGGGCATCTCTCCTCCCGACGGAATTCACAGCCGGGACGACTACTTCGGCGAGTACTCCAGGACTGCGCTATACGAATATGAATCCGTCCTTCGGCAGACAGAGTAGGAAGCTGTACAGGGCATCAGATGGGAACCGTTGCTTCAAGAGAGACAGGACTGGGTCTGGTCCTCTGACAGTCAGGCTGACTTGGAGCGCGGCTGTATCGGCCACCTTCGCGGTGACTTCGGCAGCAGCGGCGAGGAGTTCTGGACCAGCTGGTTTGATCATCAGGCGAAACTGAAAAGCCCGGCGTTTCGGGAAGAACTTCAGGATGTCGTAAACGGTCTGCGCAGGGAGGGCGGACTCCTGCAGAGCTTTGCCGGAATGAGCAGACGATGCCGGAAGGGTCTCGCGTGCGACGAAAGCTTTGGCTTTCAGGCCCAAACCCGAAGCTACACCTACTGCCTGCGCTGCACGCCCCGGCGCGGAGACTACAACTTTTATCTCTATGCCTATGACAGGAACGCACAGCGTGAACGCGCGCAGGAAAAAGCATCCGTGGAATCGGTGAAACAGCAGCCGCATA
>JAIKWN010000175.1 GCA_024684665.1 Clostridiales bacterium
AATTGGTGTTTTTTTTGCCGAAGTGCTTGAAATAAGCGGGTTTTCAGGTTATAATAAATTGTTGACGGAAAGTGTCTGTCATCGACACGTTCATATACCAAGAAAACAAGGAGGATAAACAATGGCAAAAAAGTATGTGTATCGCTTTGAAGAGGGCAACGCGAACATGCGTGAGCTGCTCGGCGGCAAGGGCGCCAACCTCGCCGAAATGAGCCGTATGGGTTTTCCGGTTCCTCCGGGATTCACCGTAACGACTGAAGCCTGCACCAAGTATTACGAAGACGGCAAGAAGATCGCGCCTGAAATCGAAGAACAGATTTTTGCTTCCCTCGCGAAGTCCGAAGAAGTCATCGGCAAGAAGTTCGGCAGCGAAGATGATCCTTACCTGGTTTCCGTCCGCTCCGGCGCGCGCGCTTCCATGCCCGGCATGATGGATACCATCCTGAACCTCGGCCTCACCGACGTTTCCGTCAAGGGTCTGGCCAAGAAGACCAATAACCCGCATTTCGCCTATGACGCCTATCGCCGTTTCATTGCGATGTTCTCCGATGTCGTTATGGAAATCCCGAAGAGCGAATTCGAAGCCGTTCTGGACGAATTCAAGGAAAAGCGCGGCGTGAAGTTTGACCGTGACCTGTCTGCGGAAGACCTGCAGGAAGTCGTGGCGCGCTTCAAGGAAATCTATAAGAAACACAAGGGCGTTGATTTCCCGCAGGATCCCAAGGTGCAGCTGATGGAAGCGGTCAAGGCCGTGTTCCGCTCCTGGGACAACCCGCGTGCGATCTACTATCGCCGCATGAACGACATCCCCGGCGACTGGGGCACCGCTGTCAACGTGCAGAGCATGGTGTTCGGCAACATGGGTGAGACCTCCGGTACCGGCGTCGCCTTCACCCGCAACCCCTCCACCGGCGAAAAGAAACTGTACGGTGAGTACCTGCTCAACGCGCAGGGCGAAGACGTTGTCGCGGGTATCCGCACGCCGTCTCCCATCAGCCATCTGGCCGAACAGATGCCCGAAGTGTACCAGCAGTTCGTGGATACCGCCAACAAGCTGGAAGCGCACTATCGCGACATGCAGGACATGGAATACACCATCCAGGAAGGCAAGCTCTTTATGCTCCAGACCCGCAACGGCAAGCGCACTGCCCAGGCCGCGCTGAAGATCGCCGTTGACCTGGTGGACGAAGGCGTGCTCTCCGAGCAGGAAGCTGTGCTGAAGGTCGAGCCCAAGCAGCTGGACAGCCTGCTGCATCCCGCCTTCGACGCGGATGCCCTCAAGAAGGCGCCCGTTATCGCGAAGGGCCTGCCCGCATCTCCCGGTGCCGGCGCCGGCGCGATCTACTTCACCGCTGAAAAAGCGGCTGAGCATGGCAAGAACAAGGAAAAGGTCATCCTCGTCCGTAAGGAGACCACTCCCGAAGATATCGAAGGCATGGACTTCTCTCAGGCGATCCTGACCGCGTTCGGCGGCATGACCTCCCACGCGGCGGTCGTTGCCCGCGGCATGGGTCGCGCGGCTGTCGTAGGCTGCGGCGACCTGAAGTTCAACGCTGACGAAACTGCCGTGACCATCAACGGCAAGGAATACCGCGAGGGCGACCTGATCTCCGTCGACGGCTCTACCGGCAACGTGTATGACGGCCTGATCCCCACCGTGGAAGCTTCCATTTCCGGCGACTTCGCCCGCTTCATGGGCTGGGCGGACGCTGCCCGCAAGCTGCGTGTCCGCACCAACGCGGATACCCCGCGCGACACCAAGCAGGCCGTCGCGTTCGGCGCGGAAGGCATCGGCCTCTGCCGCACCGAGCACATGTTCTTCGAAGCTTCCCGTATCGCGGCTGTCCGTGAGATGATCCTTGCCGACACCAAGGAACAGCGCGAAAAGGCCCTGGCCAAGATCCTGCCGATGCAGCAGAGCGACTTTGAAGCCATGTACAAGGCGTTGGAAGGCCGTCCGATGACCGTGCGTTATCTGGACCCGCCGCTGCACGAGTTCGTGCCGCACCTCGACATGACTGAAGAAATCGAGGAGCTGGCCAAGAACCTGGGCCGCACCGTGGAGGAAGTCAAGCAGAAGATCAACGCGCTGCATGAATCCAACCCGATGATGGGTCACCGCGGCTGCCGTCTGGCCGTCACCTATCCCGAAATCGCCGAGATGCAGACCCGCGCCGTACTGCAGGCTGCGATCAACGTGATGAGGGAATGCGGCTATAACATCGTGCCCGAGATCATGATCCCGCTGGTCGGCTCCAAGAAGGAACTGGCCTTCGTCAAGAAGATCGTCGACGACACCGCGAAGAAGGTCTTCGAAGAGCAGGGCGTGACCCTGGAATATCACGTCGGCA
>JAIKWN010000181.1 GCA_024684665.1 Clostridiales bacterium
AACCGGGGGACTTCTTTCTATCGAAAATATTTATTGAAAATATCAAAACTAAGTGTTTTCCTTTTGAAAGAAACCCGTGGCAAAGCGCCCTGCAGGCATTATAATAAGAGTATCAAACCGTACTTACTGTTTTGCGAAAAGGAGATGCAGCATGGAATATAAAACCGATATTCAGATCGCACAGGAATGCGAAAAGAAAAAGATCACAGAGATCGCGAAAGTCGCCGGCGTGGACGAGAAGTATCTCGAACAGTACGGCAACTACAAGGCAAAAGTAGACTATCAGCTGCTGAGAGACAAGGCCGACCAGCCCGACGGCAAACTGATCCTGGTCACCGCCATCACCCCGACCCCGGCCGGCGAAGGCAAGACCACCACGTCCGTAGGCCTGACCGACGGTCTGAGAAAGATCGGCAAGAACGCGATCGTCGCGCTGCGCGAACCCTCCCTGGGTCCCGTGTTCGGCGTCAAGGGCGGCGCTGCCGGCGGCGGCTATGCCCAGGTCGTTCCCATGGAAGACATCAACCTGCACTTTACCGGCGACTTCCACGCCATCGGCGCAGCCAACAACCTGCTGGCAGCCATGCTCGACAACCACATCCAGCAGGGCAACGTGCTGGGCATCGACCCCAGACGGGTCACGTGGAAGAGAGCCGTCGACATGAACGACAGACAGCTGAGAAACATCGTCGGCGGTCTGGGCGGCAGAGCGAACGGCACGCCCAGAGAAGACGGTTTCGATATCACGGTCGCTTCCGAAGTCATGGCGGTCCTGTGCCTGGCTTCCGACATCACGGACCTGAAGGCGAGACTCGGCCGCATCATCGTCGGCTATACGTATAAGAACGAACCGGTCACCGCCCACGATCTGAAGGCGGAAGGCGCGATGGCAGCCCTGCTGAAGGACGCCCTGAAGCCCAACCTCGTCCAGACCCTGGAAGGCACTCCGGCGTTCATCCACGGCGGACCGTTCGCCAACATCGCGCACGGCTGCAACTCTATCACCGCGACCAGAATGGCCCTGAAGCTGGGCGATTACGTCGTTACGGAGGCAGGCTTCGCTGCTGACCTGGGCGCCGAGAAGTTCCTGGATATCAAGTGCCGCATGGCGGGTCTGAAGCCCTCCGCGGTCGTCATCGTCGCCACCGTACGCGCGCTGAAGTATCACGGCGGCGTGCCCAAGGCCGAACTGAACAACGAGAACCTGGAAGCCCTCGAAAAGGGTCTGCCCAACCTGCTGCAGCACGTGGAGAACATCACGAAAGTCTACAAGCTGCCCTGCGTCGTCGCGATCAACGCGTTCCCGACCGACACGAAGGCCGAACTCGACATGGTCGAGGCGAAGTGCAAGGAACTGGGCGTCAACGTAGCCCTGTCCGAAGTCTGGGCAAAGGGCGGCGAAGGCGGCGTAGCGCTGGCGCAGGAAGTCGTCAGACTCTGCGAACTGCCCAACGATTTCTCCTTCTCCTACGAGCTTGACGGCACGATCGAGGAGAAGCTCGAAGCGATCTGCAAACGCATCTATCATGCGGACGGCGTGATGCTGACCGAAAACGCCAAGAAGCAGGCGAAGCAGCTGACCGAACTGGGCTTCGCGGGCTGCCCGATCTGCATGGCGAAGACGCAATACTCCTTCTCCGATGACCCGGCCAAGCTGGGCGCCCCGAAGGGCTTCACCGTCACAGTGCGCAACCTGAAGATCTCCGCAGGCGCTGGCTTCATCGTTGCGCTGACCGGCGAGATCATGACCATGCCCGGCCTGCCGAAGGTACCGGCAGCGGAGAAGATCGACGTGGACGAAAACGGCGTCATCTCCGGCCTGTTCTAAAAAAATAATGATTGCGCGGGTCCTGTCGCAGGGCACGACCCGCGCTTTTTGTATCATCCCTGCGATGACTAAAGGAGAAAAACATGGATTCTTTATATAAACTCACCTGCGAAGACTTCAGCAAAGAACTGTTCTCCAAAGCCCCCGTCCCCGGCGGAGGCGGCGCCGCCGCCTATATCGGCGCGCTGGGCGTGTCCCTGGGCGCCATGGCGGTCAACCTCACCCGCGGCAAGAAGAAGTTCCTGCTGTTCGAACCGGAATACGAGCAGATGCTGACGGACGCGGAGCTGTACCGCAAACGCCTTCTGCAGTTGATCGATAAGGACGCGGCGGCGTTCGAACCCCTGTCGAAGGCTTACTCCATGCCCAAGGACGACCCTGATTATGCCGAAACCATGCGGGCGGTCACGATCGAAGCGGCGAAAGCGCCTCTGGAGATGATGCGCTACTGCGCGCTGTCCGTCGACCTGATCAGCCGCATCCTGGAAAAATGCAGCAAACTGATGATCTCCGACGCGGGCTGCGCGGCGATCGCGGCGAAAGCGGCGCTGGAATGCGCTTCTCTGAACGTGTTCGTCAACACCCGCACGCTGAAGGGTGACGAGGAGGCGGACCGCATGGCAAAAGAAGCGGAAGAC
>JAIKWN010000191.1 GCA_024684665.1 Clostridiales bacterium
ACGCATCCGGCCTTTCCTGTTGCGCCGCCTGAAAGAGGACGTGCTTACGGAGCTTCCTGAAAAGTCGGAAAACGTCCTGACCGTAGACATGACGCCGGAGCAGGCGCGGGTCTACCGGGCAGCCCTCTCCCGACTTCGCCCACGGGAGGAAGATATATCCGGAACCGGGCGCTTCCGTGCTCTCGCAGCCCTCACGGAACTACGGGAGGTTTGCGATCATCCCGCACTGATTCTCCCGGAATACCAGGGCTCTTCCGGAAAACTGGAACTGCTCTCAGAGCTTCTGCCCGGCGCGCTTCTCGCCGGGCACCGGGTTCTGGTCTTCTCCCAGTTCACCCGAATGCTTCGGATCGTGGAGCAGCGATTATACGCATCCGGAATCGAATGCTTTTATCTGGATGGGGAGACGCCCGCCCGGGATCGGGTGGAAATGGCTCAGCGCTTCAACCGGGGCGAAGGGAGCATCTTCCTCATCTCTCTCAAAGCTGGCGGCGCCGGGCTCAATCTGACCGGCGCGGATTTCGTCATCCACTACGATCCCTGGTGGAATCCCGCGGCGGAAGACCAGGCCACGGACCGGGCGCACCGCATCGGCCAGGGCCGCCCGGTCACGGTCACGCGGCTCATCACGAGAAACACAGTGGAAGAGCGGGTGTTCGCCCTGTCACAGCGGAAACGCGACCTCTTCGAACGTATGATCGAGGCGGGAGAGACCTTCCCCACCTCCCTTTCGGAGGCGGAAATCCGCGGGCTTTTTGCGGAATGAACGCAATTTTTTCTTGTTTTTTCGTGCGAAACGCATTATAATATGACCAACAAAATCTTGCCATGACGCAAGAAAGGAGATCCGATTTATGAAAAAGATCCTGTGTGTATGCCTGACCCTCTCACTCGCGCTGGCTTCCTTTGCCGCGCTCGCAGATGACAACGTCCTCGTCATCTATTCCCCGAACTCTGACACCGAGGTGGACAACATCATCCCAGCCTTTGAAGACGCCACCGGTATCCAGGTGGAGCTCCTCTCCATGGGCACCGGCGAGTGCGTCACCCGAATCGATTCCGAGAAAGATAATCCCCAGGCCGACGTCATGTGGGGCGGCATGAACTACGGTGTTTATGTGCAGCATCCCGACCTCTGGGCGGATTACACCTCCCCCAACGAGGCGCTGATCGACGAAGGATACCGCCAGGGCGAAGTCAAGGCGTATTCGAATTCGAACCTCTCCGGCTCTGGTTGCCTTATCATCAACAACGAGCTGGCCAAAGAGCTGGGTGTCACCATCACTGGTTATAACGATCTGCTAAAGCCGGAGCTGAAGGGCAAGATCGCCTCCGGTGATCCCACCAAGTCCTCTTCCGCCTGGGCGGAGCTGACCAACATGTTGCTGGTCATGGGCGAAGAAGCCTATGACGAGAAAGCCTGGGAGTTTGTGGAAAAGTTCGTCGCCCAGCTTGACGGTATTCAGCTTGACTCCTCCTCCGCTATCTACAAGGGCGTAGCCAACGGTGAATACGTCGTGGGCGTATCCTATGAGGATCCCTGCATCCAGATGCTTGCGAGCGGTGCGGACGTCTCCGTCGTCTATCCGATCGAAGGCACCGTTTGGTTGCCAGCCGCCACAGCCATTGTGAAGGGTGCGCCGCATGAAAAGAACGCGCAGGCCTTCATTGACTTCCAGCTTTCCGACGCGGGCCAGAGCATCTATGCCGGCCTCACCACCCGTGCAGTCAACTCCAGGCTGCCTCTTGGCAATGAGTACATGAAACCCTTCTCTGAAATCAATGTCGTCTATGAAGACATCCCCTATTGCGCGGAGCATAAGACGGAGTGGCAGGCCCGCTACGCTGAGATTCGTGATCGCCGCTGATCCGGAAGTCTTCACCGTTACCTGAAACCAGTCGGGCCGGTCGTCTGACCGGCCCGATTTTATAGGAAAAGGAGCAGCCTGTTATGAGCGTAAACATCCGCATCGTGAATGCCGTTAAGAAATACGGAGACAATACGGTTATCCCCGATCTCTCTTGCGACATCCGGGAAGGCGAGTTTTTTACCCTGCTGGGCCCTTCCGGCTGTGGGAAAACTACGCTTCTGCGCATGATCGCCGGCTTCAACTCTATCGAGGGCGGTGACATCTTCTTCAACGACAAGCGCATCAACGATTTGGACCCGGCGAAGCGCAACATCGGCATGGTCTTTCAGAACTATGCCATCTTCCCGCATCTCTCCGTTCGCAACAACGTGGCGTTCGGCCTGAAAGAACGTCACTTGCCCAAGGCGGAGATCGCCAAAGAGACGGACGAGTTCATGAAGCTCATGCACATTGACGAGTATGCCGACCGTATGCCCGACCGCCTCTCCGGCGGACAGCAGCAGCGCGTCGCCCTGGCAAGAGCGCTCGTCATCAAGCCCGATGTACTGCTCATGGACGAGCCCCTCTCCAACCTGGACGCGAAACTGCGCGTGGAGATGCGCACGGTCATTAAGGAAATCCAGAACAGCGTGGGCATCACCACGGTGTATGTCACCCACGACCAGGAAGAGGCTATGGCGGTTTCCGACCGGATCGCCGTCATGAATCTCGGCGTCATCCAGCAGATCGGCGCCCCAAAGGCCCTCTATCAGCGGCCGGCAAACCTTTTCGTCGCCTCCTTCATCGGACGCACCAACATCCTCACGGGTGAACTTCGCATGAACGGGAGCACCCCGGAGGCGGTCTTTGAAGGCGGATACGCAGTCCCCATGGAGAACGTGCAGGGCGCATACCGCAAGAACCAGAAGGTGCAGATCTCCGTACGGCCGGAGGAATTTGTGATCAGCCCCGCGGGCGAAGGCATCCGCGCGCGCATCGACGATTCCGTCTTCCTGGGCCTGAACACCCATTACTTTGTCACCACCGCCGGTGGCGTGAAAGCGGAAATCGTGCAGGAGAGTCAGATCGACAGTATCCTGCCCAAGGGGATGGAGGTCAGCTTGGCCGTAAAGAAGGAAAAGATCAACGTGCTGACGGAGGACGGCAGCGCCAACATCCTGACCGGCGTCGAGAACGATAAGCAGGAGGGGTGAGCATGCCGAAAGCCAAGAAGAGGATGGATGTGTGGACACTTCTGTCCATCGTCATCCTAGCCCTTTACGGGCTCTTCCTGATTTATCCCCTCGTGCGGCTGCTCATCGAGTCCGTGCTGAAGGAAGGGCACCTGACAGGCGCGTATTTCGTCAAATTCTTCTCTAATCCCTATTATGGAGAAACGCTGCTCCACTCTTTCGCCCTTTCCATCGCCTCCACGATTCTCTCCCTTGTGATTGGCGTGCCCCTCGCGTATTTCTACAATCTCTATGAAATCAAGGGACGCAACCTCATCCAGATCATCATCATCCTGTGCTGCATGTCCGCTCCCTTCATCGGGGCATACGCCTGGGTGCAGCTGCGGGGCAACAACGGCCTCATCACGCGGTTCATCAAGGACCTGACGGGCGTACGCCCGCCATCCATCTACGGGTTCCGCGGCATCGTCATCGTGCTGTCGCTACAGCTGTTCCCTCTGGTCTTCATGCTGGTTTCCGGCGCGCTCAAGAACGTGGATTCCAGCCTGCTGGAGGCGGCGCAGAACATGGGTGTCGGTGGCGTGCGGCGCTTCTTCAAGATGATCATCCCACTGTGCATGCCGACGATCCTCGCCGCGGCGCTGCTGGTCTTCATGCGCGCTTTCGCGGATTACGGAACACCGCTTCTGATTGGCCAGGGCTATCAGACCTTCCCTGTCATCATCTACAATGAGTACTTCGGCGAGACGGGAACGGACCACAATTTCGCGGCAGCGGTCTCCGTTATCGCGATCCTCATCACAGCGGTCATCTTCCTCTTCCAGAAGTGGGCCTCAAACCGCTTTGAGTTCCACATGAACGCCCTGCATCCAATTGAGCGGAAGCCGGCGAAGGGCGTGAAGAACTTCTTCATCCACCTGTATACCTACGTCGTCGTCTTCCTGGCCTTCATGCCGCAACTCTACGTCATGTACTGCTCCTTCCGCAATACGAGCGGCAAGATGTTCACAAAAGGGTACGGATTCATGAGCTACCAGAAGGTGGCACGGGATCTGCCGCTTGAGATCAAAAACACCTTCCTGATCGGTCTCCTGGCCCTCGTAGCCGTCGTGCTGCTGGCCATTGTGATCGCCTATCTGGTGGTCCGCCGGCGTAGCAGCCTGAACGACACGATCGACACAGCCTCGATGATCCCCTACATCATCCCCGGCTCCGTCGTCGGCATCGCGCTGGTCGTCGCCTTCAACAAGCAGCCAATGGTCCTGACGGGAACGATGTTCATCATGGTCATCGCGCTGTGCATCCGCCGTATCCCGTACACGATCCGCTCCTCGGTCGCGGTTCTGCAGCAGATCCCAATCACAGTGGAGGAAGCGGCCATCTCTCTCGGCTGCACGAAGCTGGAAGCCTTCTTCAAAGCGACGGTGCCCATGATGCGCAACGGCATCCTCTCCGGCGCGATCCTCTCCTGGGTCACGATCATCACGGAGCTGTCCACCGGCGTTATCCTGTATAACCGGAAAACCATTACCCTGACCCTCGCGATCTACGCACAGGTCACGCGTGGCTCCGACGGTCCGGCAGCGGCCCTCGCCACCATCCTGAATGTCCTCACGATCTCCTCCATGCTGATCTTCATGAAGGTCTCGAAGAACAAGGACATCACGTTCTGACGCAAACAGAAAACACAATAACTGCGCCGCCCTCCCCCAAAGGGGAGGGCGGCAGCATTCCTGAGGCAACTACATGCGGCGCATCTTTCGGCGCCGTCAAGACCCTGAAAGCAGCCATTACATGATAACTCTTCGCCACAAAACGCAAAACTCTTGAAATATTTTAGTTTTACGTATATATTATGCACAGTGAGGTGATATGGAGATGTTTATCAAAAGAGACAGGCTTCTAGGAAGATTGATTCACAACAGAAATAAAGACCTTGTAAAGGTTATTACCGGTATCCGCCGTTCCGGCAAATCCGTCCTTTTGAATGAACTCTTTTACGACTATCTGATTTCAGACGGCGTTCCATCAGACCATATCATAAGAGTATCGCTTGACCTGAAGAAATGGGAATCACTCAGGAACGGAGACGCCCTTTATCATTATATCGCAAACGCCATAAAAGATGATGATCTCTATTATGTGTTTCTGGATGAGATTCAGCTTGCAGATGGTTTTGAGGAAATCGTCAATTCGATCAAGGCTGAATTCAAAACTGATGTATATATCACCGGTTCCAATTCAAAGCTGCTGTCCCATGATATCAATACCATTTTTCGCGGCCGAAGCATTGAAATCAAGGTTTTCCCGCTGTCATTTGCAGAGTTCCTTTCCTTCAGGCAGATTGATAAATTGGATGCTTTTGATGAGTATATCCAGTTTGGTGGACTGCCCTATGCTGTCTGCGAAACCGAAGAGCAGGAGAAGAGAGCCTATCTGGATATGATGGTAAATACCGTCATCACCAAAGACATGATCGAGCGCTACCATATACGCAACGAGGCAATGTTCCGTACCCTGATTGAGCTTCTCTGCTCTTCAATCGGCTCGTATATCTCCGCAAGCAAAATCTCAAATACGCTGAAAAGCAACGGTTACCGGTCGGCAGACAACGAAACGGTCAGCAGATACCTGAGCCATATCTGCGACGCTTTCCTTTTTTACAGCGCAGACCGGTACGACATAAAGGGAAAAGAATACCTGAAGACCCAGAAAAAATACTATGTCGCCGATATTGGCCTTCGAAATGCTGCCATTCATTACAGGCAAATCGACATCACGCATATAATCGAGAATCTCGTATACCTGGAACTGCTACGGAGAGGATACATTGTCGATATTGGGAGGAACCGCGAAAAAGAGATTGATTTTGTTGCAAAAGAGCTGAATGGAAGACAATACTATATACAGGTCTCTTACACGATACAGGATAAAGCAACGAAGGAACGGGAAATCTCAGCGTTTCACCTTTTAGATGACGGGTATAAAAAAATTCTGATTACTATGGATCGGAACCCGCTTTCAAATCTTGAAAAGGGATATCAGATGATGAATCTATTCGACTTTCTGTTGAATGAACAGGCGCTGCAGTTGATCTGATAAAACGCAAAACTTTACATTTTTTAGTGTTTTGCGTTTTGTTGTGGCTGCAAGAATAAGGACATCATGTTCTGTTGCAGATTCGCACTTCCTGTACGCATTGTTTCTTGACAGGCGGTCTCAAAATCAGTATCATGCATAATGTTGGATATTCCCGAAGAAGGAGGAACAAAACATGAAGAAATTCCTGGTTCTCCTCCTCGCACTTTCCCTCTTTGCGATGCCCTTCGCCGCGAACGCGGACGGGCTCACACCGGGCGAGTACGAGGCCACCGCGCAGGGCTTTGGCGGCCCCGTCACGGTCAAAATCACCGTCGATGAGACGGGCGTCACAGGCGTCGTCATCACGGGTGACGCGGAAACCCCCGGCCTCGGCGCGGCAGCCATTGAGGGCTGGAACGCTAACGGCCTCGCCGGCATCACCAGCGCCGACGATATCGACGCCTTTGCGACCGCTACCATCACGACAACCGCCGTGAAGGAAGCTGCTGCTGCCGCGCTGGCGCAGGCCGCGGGCGAAGCCGCCGCAGATGCGGACGCTCCCCTCGCCTTCACCGCGGGCACCTATGAGGCGACCGCTGACGGCTACAACGGCCCCAGCACTTTCGCTGTGACCTTCTCGGACAGCGCCGTCACCGGCATCGAAGTCGTCTCCACGGTCGAGACCGGACACGTTGGCGACATCGCCTTCGAGATCCTGATCCCCGAAATGATCGAAGCGAACGGCTCTGGCGTCGACGGTGTTGCGGGCGCGACCTTCTCCACCCGCGCGCTGAAGAACGCCGTGAACGATGCGGCGCAGCAGGCGGGCTGCACGAACCTCGCGGCTTTCCAGGCTGCGAAGGTCGAGCACGTCGCGGGCGATCCCATCGACGTGACCTATGACGTCGTCGTGGTCGGCGCCGGCGGCGCCGGCATGGCCGCGGCTGCGCAGGCTGTGCAGAACGGCAACACCGTCCTGGTCATCGAAAAGAACGCCGAAGTCGGCGGCAACACCCTCGTTTCCGGCGGCCAGTACCAGAGTGTCATGCCCTACCTCGTCTGGGATCCGGCGGATCCGGACGCAACCACGGGCGTCTACGCTTTCAACGGCCAGACCTATGACAAGGTGAAATCCGTCCAGGGCTGCATCAACGAGCTGAAGATGATCGCGAACTGGAGCGAGGAGCCCTTCGACGAGGCCTGGTATCAGGACAATGAGTTCGTCGCGGGTGACGCGCTTGAGCTCTCCAAGCACGGCGTGCACGCCGAGTATCTCCCAATCCTGCAGGCCCTCAAGGCCGAGATCGCCGAGTACCTCGCATGGGCGCAGCCGCAGCTGGATGCTGGCGTCTCTGAGAACCAGCTGACCCTCTTCTCCACGCTGAACCTGCACATCTTCCAGACCTATTACGGCGGCCTCCGCCAGAGCGCTGACAAGAGCCAGTGGATCTACGGCGACGTCGACCTCGTGAAGCAGTTCATCGAGGGCGGCCAGGGCCTCAAGGAGTGGCTGGAAGCCCAGGGCGCTGCCTTCTATGAGGACAGCCAGCAGACGCTGATCGGCGCCCTCTGGTATCGTGAGAACGAGTTCACCCGCGAGCAGGGCCGCTGGGGCGCCTACTTCCTCGCGCCGATGAGCACCATCAATGGCGCCGAGGGCAACGAGATCATGCTCCGCACCACCGCGAACGAACTGATCGTTGAGAACGGCCGCGTGACGGGCGTCAAGGCGACGAAGTTCGACGGCACGGAAGTCACCGCGCATGCGACCAAGGGCGTCATCCTGACGACCGGTGGCTACGCCGCGAACATTGACCTCGTGCTGGACGGCAACGTGTACTGGTCCACCGAGTATCTCTCCAAGGCTACCAAAACGACCAACCGTTCCTCCCTGCAGGGCGACGGCATCCGCATGGCGCAAGCCGCCGGCGCGGACGTCACCGGCATGGGCTTCACGCAGCTGATGCCGATCTCCTGGGTCGACAACGGCAACCTGGCCTTCGGCGGCGGCAACTATGCCTGCTGGATCAACCCGACAACCGGCCACCGCTTCGTCGACGAAGGATCCGAGCGCGACGTGCTCTCTCTGGCCGAGTTCAAAAACGGCATGGAAGTGAACGGCACTAAGGGCGTCTTCCTTGAGTTCTACAACAAAGAGCAGCTGATGCCCGCTCCGATGCAGCTCGCCGAAGGCGACTTCCCCGGCCGCTACTATCGCCGCACCATCGCGGAACTCCCTGCGCTGTTTGAAGAGTTGGGCGTGACCGCCGATCCCGCAGTTGTCATCCAGACCATCCGCGACTACGACGCCGCGGTCATGGGCCAGGGCGAATATCCGGACGTCGGCAAGGCCATCGCCAGCCGCACGATCGGCAACGTCGAGAAGGACGAGAGCGGCAAGTACCTGCCCGAGACCTATGATCTCGACAACGCGCTCCTCACCATTCGTCTCATGGCGCCCTCCACGCACCACACCATGGGCGGCGTGAAGGTCGACGTCGACCGCCACGTGCTGGATACCAACGGCAACGCGATCCCCGGCCTCTATGCGGCCGGCGAGGTCACGGGCGGCATCCACGGCGGCAATCGCCTGGGCGGCAACGCGATCGTTGAGATCTTCGTTTCCGGCCGCACCGCCGCGAACGCGGTCACCGCGGACAACAAATAATCCCCATCTCCTGTAACGCGCCGCCCCGCTTCCCTGCGAAGCGGGGCGGTTCCTTTCGGTTCTTTTCCTTCATCCCGGACAATGAAACCCTTCCCTTGTGGTTCCTGAAACAGAAGAATTGACAAACGTCTTATAATAGAAGCACAAGAAACAAAGAGAACAAGAGATGAAGCATTCCCCGGGACGGAAACGATACCCATGTCCAGAGAAAGGAATCTTATGGAACTGAAAGAATTGAAAACAGAACGCCTGATCCTCCGCCGCTGGGAAGAAAGCGATGCGGATAGCCTGTTCGAATATGCCAGAGACCCGGACGTCGGACCCATCGCGGGCTGGCCCGCCCATCGCAGCGCAGAGGAAAGCCGCAGCGTAATCAGGAACGTCTTTACCGGCCGGGAGGCGTATGCCGTCTGCCTGAAAACTGACCGCAGGGCTATCGGCTCGATCGAACTCAAGCTGAACGGGCATACCGACATGACGGAACGGGACGACGAATGCGAACTCGGGTACTGGCTCGGAAAGCCTTTCTGGGGACGGGGCATCATGCCAGAGGCCGTGCGGGAAATGCTCCGCCACGCCTTTGAAGACATCGGTATGGCAAAAGTATGGGCCGGCTACTATGAGGGTAACCTCAAATCGAAGCGCGTCCAGGAGAAATGCGGCTTCCGTTATCAGTGGAAAACCGAGGGCGTCAACGTGCCGCTGATGCACGAAAAACGGACAGGGCATGTCAGTAGCATCACAAAAGACCAGTGGCAGTGGGACAGGCTGTACGCAGCAGCGTGCGCGGTCCGGAACGAGCGCCGCATTTCGGAATACGTCACCTGCGGAGAAGTCTCCGCCGCCATCCTTTCAAAGTCCGGAAGAATCTATACGGGCGTTTGCATCGATACCTGTTCCACGCTGGGCATCTGTGCGGAGCGGAACGCCATTTTCAACATGATCACAAACGGCGAACAGGAGATCGATAAAGTCATCGCGATCCTTCCCGACGGCTCTTCCGGCGCGCCTTGCGGCGCCTGCCGGGAGCTGATGGTGCAGCTGATGCCGGGGAAGTATCAGGACATCCAGATTATGATGGATTACAGGCAGGAAAGGACCATGACGCTCGGTGAGCTGACGCCGGAGTGGTGGATCAAATAGGAACTCCAAGAAAGATAGAATCCGATATTCCATGATGCGATACATTGCAAAAGGGCTGCCCCTTGCGGAGCAGCCCTCTTCATTTGCGATTGGATCGATTGATCCGGAGCGGACAGCGAGAAATCAGAACTCGCCGGTCACGTTCACGAACTTGCCGTCGCGGATCTGCAGGCGGAAGAGGCCGCGGATCGCGTCGCCGACTTCGTTCATCGTGTATTCACCGCCCAGCGCCTTATAGGTCATGCCGTCCAGCGCGTCGCGGATCGCGTCGTGATCGAAGGAACCGGCAGCTTCGCAGGCCGCGGCGAGCTGGTTCACGACGTCCCACGTCTGCATGACGAAGGCGTCCATCGCCACGCCGTAGGTGCTCTCGTAGAGCTCCTTCACCGCACGGAACTCATCCGTGTCGATGTCGGCGCAATATGCGTTGATCAGATAGCAGCCGTCGGCCGCGGCGCCCGCCGTATCGGTGAAGGCCTGCTTCAGGCAGGTGGAGGTAACGATGACCTTACCGGTATACTCGAGGTCGCGGATCTTCATCACGATGGAAGCGGAGTCGGCATAGTAGGCAACCAGGAAGATAGCTTCGGCGTCGGTGGCCTTTGC
>JAIKWN010000207.1 GCA_024684665.1 Clostridiales bacterium
CGGTGATTCTTTCCCGTATAGAAAAGAATGCGCTCGGTGGTGGTTGTCTTGCCGGCATCAATGTGCGCCATGATGCCGATATTGCGTACTCTTTCGAGCGGGTGACTTCTGGGCATAACAGGCAGTTGCTCCTTTCCAATAAAACGGGATCACAGTCTTCATCCCCCGATCCGCAAAGACCGGGGTCCGTCCCATGATGCTTACCAGCGATAGTGAGCGAATGCCTTGTTCGCCTCGGCCATGCGGTGCATTTCTTCCTTGCGCTTGACGGCGGCGCCGGTGTTGTTGGCGGCGTCCATCAGCTCACCGGCCAGCCGCTCGGCCATGGTCTTCTCGCCGCGCTTGCGGGCGAAATCCACAATCCAGCGCAGGGCCAGGGTTTGCCGGCGCTCGGGCCGGATTTCCATGGGAACCTGATACGTGGCGCCGCCCACACGGCGGGCCTTGACTTCCAGCTGGGGAGCAACGTTGCTCAGCGCAGCCTGGAAAACCTCATTCGCGTCCTTGCCGGTCTTCTCGGCCACGGCGCTGAACGCGGTATAGCAGATGGTCTGCGCGATGCCGCGCTTGCCATCCAGCATGATCTGATTGATCAGTTTGGTGACCACCGTGGTCCCGTAAACAGGATCCGGCAGCACTTCACGTTTCGGTATAAAACCGCGACGGGGCATAGGTTTCCCTCCTCAAATTTTTTTCCTGATGCAAGCGTTCTTCTGCTTCCTCTCCCTGTGGCTCCGCGTCAGCATCACGGAGCTCCGTCCCGGTCAGGACGGCCGGCAGGCCCGCTTCCTCGCTTTCTCTCCAGGGATCCCTGTTCCAAAGAACCTCTGCGGAAAAAGCGGCGGACAGTTTGCCGTTTCAGGCTGCGGCGGCAGCTTCAGACCTTACTTCTTCGGGCGCTTCGCGCCATACAGGGAACGAGCCTGCATCCGCTTGGCCACACCGGCGGTATCCAGAGCGCCGCGGATGCAGGCTCGTTCCCTGTATGGCGCAAAGCGCCCGAAGAAGTAAGTATTTCGCTGCCGACGCAGTCCGAAAGGCGGCGCTGACCGCGGTTTTTCCGCCGGGATTTTTCGGAACAGGAATCACGGTTGGGGAGACAAGTGCGGGAGCCGTATCCGGCCTATTCGCGGCCGGGGTTCCGTGATGCTGACACGGGGCCGGAGGAAGAGGAAGCAACCGCTTACATCAGGATTATAATTGAGGAGGGAAACCTATGCCCCGTCGCGGTTTTATACCGAAACGTGAAGTGCTGCCGGATCCTGTACACGGGACCACGGTTGTAACCAAACTTATCAATCAGATTATGCTGGACGGAAAGCGCGGAGTTGCGCAGAATGTCTGCTACCAGGCTTTTGAGACGGTTGCCGAGAAAACCGGCAAACCCGCTGCTGATGTATTTCAGGAAGCCCTGAACAACGTTGCCCCGCAGCTGGAAGTTAAGGCCCGCCGTGTCGGCGGCGCTACCAATCAGGTGCCTATCGAGATTCGTCCCGAGCGCCGCCAGACACTGGCTCTGCGCTGGATCGTTGATTTTGCCCGGAAACGCGGTGAGAAG
Source organism: Clostridiales bacterium (assembly GCA_024684665.1). The sequence goes on from JAIKWN010000207.1 coordinate 1,559, forward strand.
ACCATGGCAGAGCGCCTGGCCGCCGAACTGATGGACGCCGCCAACAACACAGGCGCGGCTGTCAAGCGCAAGGAAGAAATGCACCGCATGGCCGAGGCCAATAAGGCATTCGCTCACTACCGCTGGTAATACGGAACGGAACGGCTGCCCGACAGGCAAGTCTGTAAGATCCGTATGAAGTCGAAAGGAGCAAACGTCAGTTATGCCCAGAAGCCATCCACTTGAAAGAGTCCGGAACATCGGTATTATGGCTCATATCGATGCCGGAAAAACAACCACGACCGAGCGGATTCTGTTTTACACCGGCAAGAATCACCGTATCGGCGAGACCCACGAGGGTACGGCCACCATGGACTGGATGGCTCAGGAACAGGAACGCGGCATTACGATCACTTCGGCTGCCACCACCTGTTTCTGGCATGATCCGCATGACCCGGACAACGCGGGAAAGCAGTACCGGATCAATATTATTGACACTCCCGGCCACGTTGATTTCACCGTCGAAGTGGAGCGCAGCCTGAGGGTGCTGGACGGCGCGGTAAGCGTCTTCTGCGCAAAGGGCGGCGTAGAGCCCCAGAGCGAGACCGTGTGGAAACAGGCGGAGACATACCATGTTCCCCGTATGGCCTATGTCAATAAAATGGATATTACCGGTGCGGATTTCTACCGTGTTGTGGACATGATGAAAGAACGCCTCGGAGCGAATGCCGTTCCGATTCAGCTTCCTATCGGTAAGGAAGCAACTTTCAGGGGAATCATTGATCTGGTGCGCATGCGCGCAGAGGTTTACTATGACGACCTGGGACAGGACGTGCGGGATGAGGACATTCCTGCGGATATGCTGGAAGAAGCTCAGGAATACCGCGCGAATCTAATCGAAAAAGTTGCGGAGACTGACGATTCCCTGATGGAGAAATACCTCGAGGGAGACGAGCTTACTGAGGAAGAAATCCGTTCGGCAATCCGTAAATGCACGATCGAATGCACGATGAACCCAGTGCTTTGCGGTACAAGCTACCGCAACAAAGGTGTTCAGCCGCTGCTGGACGCGGTGATCGACTATATGCCGAGCCCGCTGGACATTCCGGCTATCGACGGCGTGGATCCGGATGACCCGGAAAAGAAGATGGAGCGTCATCCTTCAGACGACGAACCCTTCTCAGCACTGGCGTTCAAAATCATGGTTGATCCCTTTGTCGGGAAACTGGCATTCTTCCGCGTTTACTCCGGAACATTGAGCGCCGGAAACTACGTGATGAATTCCACAAAGCAGAAGCGTGAGCGCATCAGCAGAATCATGCTGATGCACGCCAATCACCGGGAAGAGGTTGAAAATATCTATACCGGTGAAATCGCCGGAGCTGTCGGACTGAAGGACACGACCACGGGCGATACGCTGTGCGATGAGAATCACCAGATTATCCTGGAGAGCATGGTCTTCCCGGATCCCGTGATTGAAGTTGCGATCGAACCCAAGACAAAAGCAGGCCAGGAGAAAATGACTTACGCTCTGCAACGCCTTGCGGAAGAGGATCCTACCTTCAAGACCTATACCAATCAGGAAACCGGGCAGACAATCATCGCAGGTATGGGCGAACTCCACCTGGAAATCATTGTGGACCGCCTGCTGCGCGAATTCAAAGTAGAGGCAACCGTGGGCAAACCACAGGTTACCTATAAGGAAACCATCCGCAAACCTGCAAAAGCTGAAGGACGTTATGTCCGTCAGACAGGCGGTCACGGCCAGTACGGCCACTGCTGGATTGAACTGGAGCCTCAGGAACCCGGAAAGGGTTACGAGTTTGAGAGCCGGATCGTGGGCGGCGTAATTCCGAAGGAATACATCGGACCCATCGATCAGGGAATCCAGGAGGCTGCCAAGAGCGGGGCTATCGCAGGATATGAAGTCGTGAATTTCAAGGCTGCGGTGACGGACGGTTCCTACCATGAAGTGGACTCCTCCGAGATGGCATACAAAATCGCAGCAAGCATGGCCTTCAAGGAAGCCGTGCGAAAAGCGGATCCCTGCCTGATGGAGCCCATGATGAAGGTCGAGGTCATAGTACCTGATCAGTACCTGGGCGATGTGATGGGTAACATTTCCAGCCGCCGGGGACGCGTTGACGGGACTGAGATCCGCGGCCAGGATCAGATCATTCATGCCTATGTTCCGCTGAGCGAGATGTTCGGTTACACGACAGATCTTCGCTCCCGCACACAGGGACGCGGCATGTTCACCATGCAGTTTGATCATTATGAGGAAGTCCCGAAGAGCGTCGCAGAGAAGATTATCGGACACAGGGGCTGACGAAGCGACTGCTGAAACAGCCGAACTGCATTACGCAGATCCGGAACTTCAACTGTCAGAAGCATAAAATCAATCAGGAAATTTATTTAGGAGGGAAACCCCAATGGCAAAAGGACATTACGAGCGGACTAAGCCGCATGTAAACATCGGCACCATCGGCCACGTTGACCACGGCAAGACCACGCTGACCGCCGCCATCACCATGACGCTGGCGCTGAAGGGCGAAGCCCAGGCCATGCGCTATGACGAAATCGACAAGGCCCCCGAAGAGAAGGCCCGCGGAATCACCATCAACACTGCCCACGTTGAATACGAGACGGCCAAGCGCCACTATGCTCACGTGGACTGCCCCGGCCACGCTGACTATGTTAAGAACATGATCACCGGCGCCGCGCAGATGGACGGTGCGATCCTGGTCGTGTCCGCGCCCGACGGCCCGATGCCCCAGACCCGCGAGCACATCCTGCTGGCCCGTCAGGTCGGCGTGCCCTACATCGTAGTCTTCATGAACAAGACAGACATGATGGACGACGAAGAGCTGCTGGAGCTGGTCGAGATGGAAATCCGTGAGCTGCTGAGCAGCTACGACTTCCCGGGCGACGATATCCCGATCATCAAGGGATCCGCGCTCAAGGTGCTTGAGTACCTGCAGAACGGCGGAACCGACGTGGACAACGAGCCCTGCTGCAAGTGCATCTGGGAGCTGATGGACGCGGTTGACAGCTACATTCCGGAACCGGAACGTGCGACGGATCAGCCCTTCCTGATGCCCGT
>JAIKWN010000226.1 GCA_024684665.1 Clostridiales bacterium
CGATATGGGGGAGGCGGAGCGGGGGCTTAGCGGCCTGCGGAAGCTGGAACGGATCGTGCGGGAACAGAATCCTGAGTCCCTCGACCATGCGGCGATCCTGGAAACCATGGGCAGGCTCCGGCTCTCCCTGGGGGAGCGGCCGCAGGCTGCAGAGCTGTTCCGCAGGGCCCTCGCCATTTATGAAACCGCCTGGCGCGATGAGCCGGAATTGATCGCCGGGAAGCGCCGGGAGCTTCTCGGGGGTTAAAAGAAGCGAGAATAAACAGACGACAGCAATCCGCGTGCTGCCGTCTGTTTTTTTTGTGCAATTCCCGCGCAATTCCGACGCAATGTATATGTCGGGTCCTGCAGATATAATGACTTTGCCACAGTTTTCTGAAGAGGAAGGAGGTGCACTATGTCCACAGAAGCATTGGAGAAAGAGCTCTTGCAGGCCCGGCATTGTCTGGAGGAGGTTCAGGCGCGGGATCGGGAGCGGGAACGCAAGGCAAGAACCCGGCGGCTCATTCAGGAGGGCGCGATCCTGGAGGCTGCTATCCCAGGTACGACGAAAATGACGCTGGATGAGATCCGGGACTATCTTCTCAGTCTGAGCAAGAGACCATACTGACGCATAATCGGAGCGTTCCGCATGTCCGGGACGCTCCCCCTTCTTCTCGAAGAGCGCACTTACTCACCACCTCGTCGGCGCTTGCTCCACATCTCTCGCCCAGCCGCAGGCGGCTTGGCTCGCTCATTCCGCTGCTCCTCCTTTCCCCACAAACGAAGCTTTGCGGGGACCCCTGCGGCGGTAGTATGGCCACAGGCCAACGTGCGCTCCTCACGGAAGCCCCACCGGGGCTTCCTCCGGAGGGGCCGACAATGCCGCAAGCCCACAGGGCATTTCGGCGCCATTGTCGGGCAGTCGGCCGCTTCGTCTGCGGACACAGCGCCGCCGTGTTCCGGCACGGAACACCGTCTGCCAACTGCGAATGGGCCGCTCCCGCGTCCCATCTTCTTTTCGAGAAAAGAAGCAAAAGCATCGGCCTGCAGGCCGGGAAAGGAGAACGAAGGCATCATGGCGATCTTCCATATGGAAGCCAAGGTCATCACGCGGGGTGTCGGGCGTACCGCCTGCGGCGCTGCCGCCTATATGAGCTGCTCCCGCATCTTTAACGACTATGACGGGATACAGCATGACTACACCCGGAAGGGAGGCCTCGTGTGGGAGCGCGTCTTTCTTCCGCCCATGGCTCCCGGGGCATGGGAGGATCGGGAAGCGCTTTGGAATGCCGTGGAGGCCACCGAAAAGACGAAGGACAGTCGCCTTGCCCGGGAGTTCATCGTGGCCCTGCCCGTGGAGCTGGACCGGCAGGCATGGATCGGCCTGGTGAGCGGGTTTGTCCGGGAACAGTTTGTTGCGGACGGGATGTGTGCCGACGCTGCCATTCACGATGTGGACGGGCACAATCCCCACGCCCACATCCTTCTGACCGTGCGTCCGCTGAATGCGGACGGCACCTGGCAGCATAAGACGGAAAAGGAATACCTCTGTGTCCGTGAGGGTCAGGAACAGGGCTTCACCTCCGCCGAATACAAGGCGGCGCAGGCGGAGGGCTGGGAGAAACAGTACCCCTACAAGGTCGGGAAAAGAAGGTGTTCATGACACCCGCCGCAGCCGAAGCGCAGGGGCTGGAGCGGGCATCCAAACACCCGAAAAGCACCAAATATGGGCGGCAGAATCCCATTTCCGCCCGATGGAACAGCATAGAACAGCTTTCGGCATGGCGGGCAGCCTGGGCCGATACCTGCAACCGCTGGCTGGAACGTGCCGGCCAAGAGACCCGCATCGACCACCGCAGCCATTCGACGCGCGGTCTGGATGAAAAGCCCACGATCCATGAAGGCGTCAGTGCAAGAAAGCTTGAGGCGGCAGGCCTTGTCTCCGAGCGCTGCGAAGTGAACCGTCAGATCCGCGCCGACAATGCCCTTGTACGCAATCTGAAAGCGACGATCCAAAAGATCAGGACAGCGCTGGAGACGACCATCCCTGCCCTCGCCGCCGCAATGGAAACCGTTCGCCAGAACGTCATCGTATTCATCTACGGCCTGCTGCATATCCGCAGGCGGAAAAAAGAGGTAACGGAGTACGCGACAAAGGCCAGACGCGGGTATGAGGATTACCGCACGCTCCACAGCCGGATCCGGGTGAAGCTGGACGAGCGGAAGACACTGCAGGCAGAGCGGGATCGCCTGGGCCTTCTCAGCGTCGGGAAACGCAAGGAACTGAAAGCCCGGCTTTCCGAACTGAGCGAGGAAATCGAGGAGCTGCGTTTCCAGGAAACACTCGCCATGCACGTATTTGAGAAGAATGACGCTGCGGGCATGAAGCAGGTCTGGGCGGATATCGCATCGGCGGAGAAGGATGTGATCCGGCTGGGCAAGGATGAAGTCACGCTGACCGATGCCATCAGCAGGGAAGCGGAAACGTTTCGAACGCTGAAAGAGCAGGCCAACGCGCTTGACCTGGCCGAACTGACCGATGCGCGCCTTTCCCTCCGTGAGCAGATGGAGGCCCGGGCCAAGGCGCGCATCCGGAAAGCCATGAGCAGCGGCCAGGTCAGTTTTTGGGATTTCCGAAGCAGCATTCAGGATGCCGATGTACTGCTGGGAGAGACCGGCATGGCCGAACGCTGGGAGCGGGAAAAGCGCTTTGAAGTAGAAGCTGCCCACGAGAACAAGAAACACAGGGCGCGGTCTCGGGAGAGTGACCGATGAACGGTTACTGCCGCAAGCTGC
>JAIKWN010000114.1 GCA_024684665.1 Clostridiales bacterium
CGGCATCCCTTCGTACAGCCAACCCTCTGCATAGAAGTTCTCCTGATCCTTTACGCCGCAGGAAAGGCAGACCCGCTCTCGAAGGCCTTTTTTCTTTCCGGAGGGTTCCCGCACGGTTTCCCACTCGCTCCATTCGTGGGAGAGCTTCGGCAGTTCGCCTTTACGGCTCTTTCCACAACGAGTGCAGACCTGTACGCCCTTGCCCGTCTTTTTGCAAGTGGGTTCGCTAGTAACCTCCGTTGTTTCCCATTCGTGTCCTAACTTGTCAATTTCCTGACGAAGGTATCCACCACAAACGGTGCAGTGTGCACCCATAACGCCCTTCTCCGTGCAGGTCGCCTCTTTCGTGACGACCCACTCGTCGGGAATATGCGGGAGTTTAGGCGTATAGCGCTGCTCCCAATGGTCGCACTTTCGACAGTATTTGAACTGATGCCCCTGCCTCGTGCAGGTAGCGCTCTTCTTCGTGACCCAACCGGTATAGGAATGCTCGCAGGCTGAGGCGCACGTCGCTGTGAGAGAAAGAAAGAGCGCAACGGCAAGTAGAAGAATTCGTTTCATATCCAGTATCTCCTGTCATTCAATGTTTCTTTTCGCCGCAAAGCTTATCAAAAACCGTCACAGAGCGCAAGAGGTAAGTACGGGATGCATGCAGATACTGTCTTCCTCTCTTGCATCTTCACGGAATTGTGCTATGATACGTATAGACTTCCAAAACTGAAACAAATGGAGGGAAAAACCATGTCCGATACCCCGATCAAAGAATATGTCACAAAAGATATGATCATCGGCGAGATCATTGCAAAGTATCCACCGGCCGCCTACGCCCTGATGGCTTGCGGCATGGGCTGCGTGCACTGCGGCGCGGCGCAGGGAGAATCCCTTGCCGAAGCCGCCGCTGTCCACGGACTGGACGCCAGTGAGATCTGCGCATTCGTAAACGAATGGCTACAGGATAAGGTCCCCGCCTGAGAAAGGAAAATTCCTTATGCTGAATATTGGAATCCCTGCACCCGATTTTACTCTCCCCGACCAGAACGGGGAACTGCATACGCTTTCGCAGTATCGGGGAAAACGCGTCGTCCTCTATTTCTATCCCAAGGATAACACCTCCGGTTGCACAAAGCAGGCCTGTGGTTTTGCGGAGTTGTATCCACATTTCCGCGAAAAGGGCGCGGTGATCCTTGGCGTCAGCCGGGACAGCATCGCCTCCCACAAGAAATTCGAGGAAAAATTCGGTCTTCCCTTCCCCTTGCTCTCCGATCCGAACCGTGCGGTACACGAGATGTATGACGTTTGGAAAGAAAAAAAGACCTATGGAAAGGTCTCGATGGGCGTCATCCGCACGACTTATCTGATCGACGAAAACGGTATGATTGTCCGCGCCATGGACAAGGTAAAAGCCGCCGAAAATCCCACGGATATGCTGGGTGCGATTTCCGAATTCTGATCTTCCTGAGCCTGCATCGTCGGAATAAACGTGATAGAGTACATAATTAAAAAGCACAACAGAAAGGAAGGATATCCATGAAAAAACGCTTTGTCCTACTCCTGCTCGCGCTACTCATCGCATTCTCTTCCTGCGCTTTCGCCGCTCCCCGGGCTACTGCAACGCCGAAGCCTCTTGATCAATCCGTCTTCCCCATCGACGGTTCCACCGCGGAGGCAGACCTCAACCTGCGCGCTACGGCCTATTCTCGTGGGCGCATCGTGGATACCTTGCGCAAGGGTCTGCGAGTAACAGTCACTGGCAGCGAGTACGCGAACGACGGCTCCGTCTGGTATGCCGTCACTACGAAGAGCAGCAAGAAAACCGGCTATCTCCCGGCGGAGCAGGTGATTCTGGACGAACTGCCGACGCCGACCCCAAAACCCACCGCAACACCCAAGAAGACCGCAAAACCTACTGCGACGCCCAAGAAGACCGCAAAGCCCACTGCGACGCCCAAGAAGACCACAAAGACAACAGCAACTCCGGAGACGACCAACCGAGACAACGCTCCCATCGTGAGCCGCGGCTACATCGGCAATTCAGACAGCAAGATCTATCATCTGCCTACCTGCTCATATCTGCCAGACCGTGAGAACCAAGTGAGCTTCTCCTCGAAAGCGAAAGCAGAAAGTGAAGGCTACCGCGCCTGCCAGCACTGCAAACCCTAATCTTCTCAGAAAACCCGCCTTCTCCGCCAAGGGGAAGGCTTTATATTATAAACGGCTATCCTACAATGGGAAAGCCGTGGCAGATGAAGTTTGACCGTTGCATGACATCGCACTTTACATTCCGTTTCTCAACTGCGCCTGCAGGATCTCCGGCCAGCGGAATTGTAACGTCACGCGGTCTAGCACGCCGTAGGTTTCCTCTCCACCTTCAAATTTCGAGTTGTCCCACAGGAAACAGGGCATACTCCTCTGCGTGGCCATGGCTGTCATATAAGCGACGTAGGCTACGCGCGAGGAAAGATTGTATTTATCGATGCAACCGTATTCGTCAAGCACCACAGGGATACCGAATAGACAATACCGGTCGTACAGAGCGTCAAGAGCCGACCGGATCTCCGCCGTATCAGATTCTTCCGACGGATCGAAATGATCCGTTCCATCCGTCCTCATGGCGAAACCTACGGGAATGTACGGGTGTACCGCCAGCAGCAGCCGGTTTCCCACGGAATCCTGCGGCATAACAAAAGAATCATAGGAGGCTGTCAGAGGAGAGCCAGCATAGGACTGTATCAGCAGGTAGCGTGTTGCATTAAGCCCTCCAGCCCGCCGGACGGTTTCCACGAAGGCTTGGTTCAGCCGGTTGATGCATTCGGCAGCTTCCATGCATGCCGGCTCCCAAGGTACAAACCGCCATTCAAACTCCGTGCCCATAAGACGCGGCTCGTTCATCCCCTCGAAAACTAGGCGCTCGTCATAGCCGGCGAAACGCTCCGCGATCTGCCGCCATACGCCCGTCAGCCAGGAGACAGAACGAACGCGGTTTGCCTGCGTCGGGCTGATCCACTGATCTCCAATGTCATGGTGCACGTTTAGTATCGCGATCATGTCCCGGTCGATCACCCAGTCAACCACCGTCTGAACTCTGTCCATCCATTCCTTCGAAACTGTGCCGGACGCATTCATGTGATCGTGCCAGGAGACAGGGATTCGCACGCTGGAATATCCCGCATGCTGGATCTCTTCAATGGAGGAGGCTGTCACATAATCACCTGTCCAGTATGCCTCCAGTGCCAACTCTTCCTCATGAAATCCTTCATCAGAATAGCATTCCAGCGCATTGCCCAGATTCCAGCCGTTCTTCATCCGACGAACAAACCGGAAAGCATCATTGTCAGGTGTACGCCAGGGTTCAAAATCATACACAGGAATTTCCTCGGCGGAAAGCCCAGTAGGCCATAGCAAAGTCAGCAAAAGAACGCAGGTCAGAAAAAATCGCATCATGCACCTCCTAGACAGGATCCCAAGATTTCAACCTATATCGGGATTATCATATCATAAAAGAAGCGCTGACGCTACTACAAGGTTTACCAGTCAGAAAAAGAATCCCATTCGCGTTAGAATCGGCCGCATGCGGACGGCAAGAAATGCCGCCATGAAAACCTTGACCGCGTCCCCCGGAAGGAAGGGCACCACGCAGAGAGATAAGGAGGAAGATAGGCTCATCCCCGAAAGAAGCATAAACCAGCCTGTGCCGAAAAAATAACAGACGAAGACGCCCGCCGCCATAGCAAGGCAGAGTCGTGGGTAGGTATACGGCCGCTTTCTGGAAAGAAAGCCCACCAAGAAGGCGCAGAGGAAATACCCCAGGATATAGCCTCCCGTCTTTCCAAAGAGTACCGCCGGGCCAGCCTGGAAGCCCGCGAACACAGGTACCCCGCTGATTCCCAGGAGGACGTAGACCACCATGGAAAGCGCCCCTCCCGCAGCTCCCAGTAACGCACCTGAAAGATGAACCGCGAAGAGTGCCAGATTGATGGGTATGGCGGGCAAAGGGATCTGAATCTGAGAACATACGGCCGTAAGCGCCGCCATCAGCGCGCAGGCTGAAAGCCTCCGCACATCGGTTCCCCGAATGCTGTCCTGAATTCGCATGATTCTTCCTTTCGTAAACCAGACAAATATAAAAAAGTTGACGAAAGAGAGAATAACAGTTTTCTCCAGTTTCGTCAACTCTAAAAAACAGTCAGGTTTACGGAATCGTTTGATTTCTTATCTCGGCGGCTGGGCAGCAGAGTGAAGCACAACGTCGTGATATCCGCCCTCGACAATAGAGGTAGAGCTGACCAGAGTCAGTCTCGCCTTCTGCTGCAATTCCGAAATTGAAAGCACGCCCACGTTGCACATCGTGCTTTTTACCTTGTAGAGGCTGACCTCCACGTTGTCGTGAAGCGCGCCAGCATAGGTAACGTAGGAATCCACACCTTCCTCAAAGGAAAGCCGCTGCTCTCCCCCTAGGTCGTAGCGTTGCCAGTTGCGCGCCCGATTGGAACCCTCACCCCAGTATTCCTTCATGTAAACACCGTTCACCATGACGCGCGCTCCCGGGCTCTCATCGAATCGTGCGAAATACCTGCCCAGCATGAGGAAATCTGCGCCCATGGCCAACGCCAGGGTCATATGATAATCGTGTACAATGCCGCCGTCGGAGCAGATGGGGATGTAAACACCTGTTTCGCGGAAATATTCGTCCCTGGCTGCAGCAACCTCGATGACCGCCGTAGCCTGCCCGCGTCCGATACCCTTGGTCTCACGAGTGATGCAGATTGAGCCGCCGCCAATGCCGACTTTTACAAAATCCGCTCCGGCCCTGGCCAAAAAGAGAAATCCTTCCCGATCTACCACGTTACCGGCGCCAACTTTTACGGAATCGCCGTATTTCGCACGGATCCAAGCAAGGGTTCGCGCCTGCCAGACGCTGTATCCCTCGGAGCTGTCAATGCACAGGACGTCCGCGCCGGCACCGATCAGAGCAGGGACACGTGTCTCATAATCGCGGCTGTTGATGCCCGCGCCCACTAAATAGCGTTTTTCAGCATCCAGCAGTTCGAGCGGGTTATCCTTGTGGGAGGCGTAATCCTTGCGGAAGACGAAATACAGCATCCGCCCCTCCGCATCCACGATGGGCAGGGAATTCAGCTTATGCTCCCAGATGATATCGTTCGCCGCTTTGAGGGTCGTATCCGCCGGGGCAGTAACGAGGCGGCGCAGAGGCGTCATGAAGTTCGCGACCTTCTCTTGTGGATCCATGCGGCTGACGCGATAATCCCGGCTGGTCACGATGCCGAGGAGACGTCCGTTGGCAGTGCCGTCCTCCGTAACAGCAACGGTAGAGAAACCGTTCTTTTTCTTGAGAGCAAGGACGTCCGCAAGAGTATTCTCCGGTGTCAGGTTGGAGGCGGAAACCACAAAGCCCGCCTTATAGCTCTTGACTTTTCGGACCATTGCCGCCTGGCTTTCCACAGACTGGGCGCCGTAGATAAACGAAAGCCCGCCTTCCCTTGCGAGAGCCACAGCCAGCTTGTCGTCTGAAACGGACTGCATAATAGCGCTGGTCAGCGGCACATTCAGGGAAATGGCGGGTTCTTCCTCGCCCCTACGGTATTTAACCAGGGGCGTGCGCAGCGAAACATTCGCGGGGATGCATCCATCCCCGGTATACCCGGGAATCAGCAGGTACTCACTGAAAGTGCGGCTGGGTTCGGTGCAGTAGGTGGCCAAGCGCAATCCCTCCTTCTCACACGCCCGGCGGACACCCCGCCGGAGAATTTCGCATACCTTATCACAAAGGAAAAACCTTGTCAATCCAAAATCCATCGGTTGACAATCACAGTTACTTGTCTATATAATACCCGGACCGATTGGAGGAATGCTCATGACAAATATCGCAACCTGGACCATGCCCGCGCTGTACGCGCTTGCGGAACTGCGCGCCACTTGGCTGGTCTTTCTTATGAAACATCTGACTTGGCTGGGTGACGGGGTCATCTTTGCCACGGTTGGCATCGCAGCATACTGGTGCTGGAACAAGCGGGCCGGGGAATACATGCTGTCTGTCGGTCTTGCCGGAACAGCAGTCAGTCACTGTCTCAAAAACATGTTTCGTGTCCCACGCCCCTGGCTTCTGGACGAGGAATTTGAAATCGTGGAAACAGCCCGCGCCCGGGCTGCCGGATATTCCTTCCCCAGCGGGCACACCCAGATGGGCATTGGTGTATACGGCGCTATCGCTATGAAAACAAAAAATCGCGTCGCGCGGATCATCTCAATAGTATTGTGTTTTATCGTTCCTTTCTCCCGTATGCTGCTTGGCGTACATACGCCCCTCGACATCATTGTTGCAGCTTTCATATCGGTTGTTTTCCTCTTTTCCCTCCGTAATTCCTTCACAGGCGAACCTGCGCGCACAAGAAGGACTTACATAATTCTGCTTATTATTGGTTTTGCAAGCCTGTTTATTTCTATGATGCCCGCCGCGCTGGAGAATCCAACAGCAGAAGAGCTCGCAAACGAGTGGGACGGTATCAAAGCCATCTGCCAGGCAATTGCCGGAATCGGCGCCCTCTGGGCTGGTTTTGAAGTGGATATACGCTATACACACTGGAGGACTGACGCCAGTCTGCCGGTGCAGTTGCTCAAATGTTCGCTGGGTCTTGCGCTCATGGGCGGCCTCCGCGCTCTCGTCCATTTCCTGCCAGACAGGAACATCCCACTTCGACTAATCGGTTACTTCATCGCCATGGCCTTTGGCACCACAGTCTGGCCTATGACCTTCGCCCGGTTTGAAAAGCTTGGAAAGCAGCCGTGAGCGTCACGCAGAATCCTATATATACAAGAAAGCCGCATTCACGCGACTTTTTTTTCATACTCTTATTCCATCTCTCCTGCGAACCCCATGACCAGCGCCAGCGCTACAGGTCCTGCAGTTTCCGTCCTGAGAATCCGTGGACCAAGCGTAACAGTTTTTGTGTTCGTATTGGCGCAGAGCCAACTGATTTCCTCCGCATCGATACCGCCTTCCGGTCCGATCAGGATGCCAACGGAGGTGGCTCCGCCTGACAGTGCAACACGCACCTGCTGCCCAATGGATTCTCCGCCGGTCGCTTCTTCCCAGGGAATCAGCAGCAGATCCAGTGCCTGCATTTCCCCGCAGAGCGCTGAGAGCGGTTTTGTCCCTCGGATTTCAGGCGGGCAGACGCGACCACACTGTTTCACGGCCTCCCGAGCGATTTTTTCCCAGCGTTCGCGTCTGCGGCCCTCGTCCTTTCCGTCCAGTCGGACGACACTCCTATCCATGGCGACGGGCTGAATTGCCGCCGCTCCGAGTTCTGTAGCCATCCGGACAATCAGGTCCATCTTGTCCGCTTTGGGCAGCCCTTGGTACAGCGTCACACGCAGTTTTGCCTCCGTGTCCGGGAGACGATCTCCGAGACGTGCGAAAACCCGGTCTCCCCGCACTTCCAGCGTCGCCTGCCATCGCACGCCCCCGGCAACGATTTCCACCTCCGCCCCATCTTTCAGGCGAAGAACGCGCAGAGCATGTCTGGCATCTTCAGGCGAGAAGGCATACCCTTCTTCTGTCTGTTCCGCGTAAAACCGGTGCATACTTTACCCCTGGCGTGCCGCAAGGCACACCCATTCTCCCTGTTCCTCCCGATCGAATACCCGATACCCGGAAAGCTCCAGCGCGTGCAGGACATCCGCTTCCTTCTCCCGGATGATACCGGAACAGATGAAGGTACCCCCATCTTTCAGGAAGCGTCGGGCTGGACGGCAGAGATAGCAGATGACATCCGCTATGATATTAGCAACAATCAAGTCCGCCGTTCCCGATTCCTTTTCCAGCAGATCCCCTTCTTCCACGCGGACGCGCTCCGCAAGGCCGTTGAGAGCTACGTTCTCCCGTGCAGTGCGCACAGCCACAGGATCCAAATCGATGGCTAAGCATTCCCCTGCCCCGAGGCGAGCAGCAGCTAGCGCCAGAATGCCGCTTCCACATCCCACGTCAAAGCATGTATCTCCAGGGCGCACGTTTTTTTCAAGCATCCGGACACACATGGCAGTGGTCTCGTGGCTTCCTGTACCGAAAGCCATGCCGGGATCCAGCTCGATCACGAGATCCTCCGGCTGTTCCGTGTACGATTCCCAAGTAGGCTTGATGACGATGCGGTTGCCAACTTTAAGAGGCTTATACCATTTTTTCCAGTTCTCGTTCCAGTCCTCGTCCCGCACAGTATCCGTATCCACCTGCAGGGTCCCCACGTCAAAGCCGGGATCCTGCCCGCGCAGTGCAGAAAGCTTTTCCTCTGCCAGGTGGAATTTTTCCGCGGCGGATCCATCTTCCGGGAAATAAGCGGTCACCCGCACATCGTCTGGCATATCGGCAAAGACCTTTTCGTCGATCATGTCCCACATACCGTCCTTTTTCTGACTGGAAAGCGCGTCAAACCGATCCTCCACCTGGATACCGTTCGCCCCTGCCGACAGGAGCAGTTCTCCCACGAGATCCACGCCCATGGTGGTGGTATGCACTGTCATTTTCTGCCAGTTCATGTAAATCTCCTTTCACAGGGAAAGGGCTGTCACACTTCGGAGACAGCCCGCATATTATTTCATGTCAAATTTCTTTTTGAAACGCTCTGCGTTTTCCTTCATATAAGTGCGCACCTGCTCGCCGAACGTCTTGCGGCGCTCGTACTCCCGTCCGCTCAGGGAATCCTCGAACTGGCGCAGGTACTCCTTCTGCTTCTCGTTTAGGTGCTTCGGCACCTCCACGTGTACGGTAAAGTACAGGTCTCCGTGCTGTGTACCCCGGTACTGCTGTACGCCCTGGTTCCGGATGCGGAAGGAGCTGCCCTCCTGTGTACCAGCAGGAATCGAGAACTTCGTCGTACCCTCGAGGGTCGGTACATCGATTTCCCCACCCAGAGCCGCCTGAGTGAAGGAAATCGGCACATCGCAATAGAGGTCGAAACGGTCCCGCTTGAAGAGGCGATGAGGCCGGACGGAGCACGTGATGTAGAGGTCACCATTTTGACCGCCATTTTTGCCAGGTTCGCCCTCGCCCGGGATGGTTTTAAAGTTCTGACCGTCGTCCACTCCCGGTGGCACTGTGATGGTCACGGTGCGACGGATAGGCTTCGTACCGCTTCCAGCGCAAGCGCCGCAGCGCTCCCGGATGATCGTTCCCTTGCCGCCGCAGGCCTGACAGGTTCTTGTGGTCTGCATCTGCCCTAGGGGCGTGCGCATGGTTACATGCTCCTGCCCGGTTCCGCCGCAGGCCTTGCAGGTCTCCGGCTGGGTGCCCGGTTTCGCGCCAGTGCCGTGGCACTGGTCGCAGACGGTTTTGCGGGTAAAGGAGAACTCCTTCTTACAGCCAAGCGCCGCCTCTTCAAACGTCAGCTGCAGATTGTACTGCAGGTCAGCGCCACGTTGCGGCGCGTTTGCCCGGTTCGTCCGCTGCCCGCCGAATCCGCCAAAGCCGCCGGTGAACATATTGAAGATGTCCCCGAGATCGCCGAAGTCACCGAAACCGCCGCCGCTGAAGCCGCCCATACCGGCTGCAGGATCCTGGAAGCCGAAACGGTCGTACCGCTGCCGCTTATCCGGATCGGACAGCACCTCATATGCCTCCGTAACCTCCTTGAACCGCGCTTCTGCATCCTTGTCGTCAGGATGCAGATCTGGGTGGGAAGCCTTGGCTGCCTTGCGGTATGCTTTCTTGATCTCTTCCGCGGAAGCGTCCTTAGCGACGCCCAGCACCTCGTAATAATCTCTCTTCTTTTCTGCCACGGCAGTCACCGCCATTCGTCATCAGTCGCTGCGCCGGATTCCCGGCGCAGCGACAGGATTGGATTTTAACTATCTGATTACTTCACTTCGTAGTCCGCATCGCTGGCGCCATCCTGGCTGCCGCCGTTCGTGCCGCCAAAGCCAGCATCTCCGCCGCCCTGTGCGCCCTGCTGCGGGGTCATCTTGGCAAAGATGGCGTACACCTTCTGGGTGAAACCATCAAGTGCGTTCTTGATGGCCGCGGCATCATTTGTCTCGCGCACCTTCTTAAAGTCGTTCACTTCGTTCTCGAGAGTTGCACGGTCCTCCGGGGAGAGCTTGTCGCCGTTCTCACGCAGCTGCTTCTCGCATTCGAAGATGAGGGCGTCGGCGCGGTTCACGGTCTCAGCCTCTTCCTTGCGCTTCTTGTCTTCCTCGGCATACTGCTCCGCCTCGCGGACGCGCTGCTTGATCTCATCCTCGGAAAGGTTCGTGGATGCGGTGATGGTAACGCTCTGCTCCTTGCCGGTGCCCAGATCCTTTGCGGATACGCTCACAATGCCATTGGAGTCGATATTGAAGGTGACCTCGATCTGCGGTACACCGCGGGGCGCCGGGGCAATGCCCGTCAGCTGGAAGCGGCCCAAGGTCTTATTGCCCGCGGCCATTTCGCGCTCGCCCTGCAAAACGTGGATTTCAACGGAGGTCTGTCCGTCCGCGGCTGTGGAGAAAACCTGGCTCTTTTTGGTCGGGATTGTGGTATTCCTCTCGATCAGGCGGGTGAACACACCACCAAGGGTCTCAATGCCGAGAGACAGCGGCGTGACGTCCAACAGGACCATGTCACGGCCGAAGTCCTTCTCCTCCGGGTTCAGAATGCCCGCCTGAATCGCGGCGCCGACAGCCACGCATTCATCTGGGTTGATATTGCGGTAGGGCTCCTTACCGATCATCTTGCGCACGGCTTCCTGCACCGCGGGGATACGGGTGGAACCACCAACTAGGATCACGCGGCCGACTTCGGAAGCCGTCATGCCGGCATCGCGGAGCGCGTTGCGCATGGGTTCCATGGTCGCCTCGACCAGGTCGCGGGTCAGGTCATCGAACTTAGCCCGGGTGAGGGTGATGTCCAGATGCTTGGGACCTGTGGCGTCCGCCGTGATAAAAGGCAGGTTCACGTTGGTAGAGAGCACGCCGGAGAGCTCGATTTTCGCCTTTTCGGCGGCTTCTTTCAGGCGCTGCAGCGCCATGCGGTCGGCCTTTAGGTCGATACCGGTATCCTTCTTGAACTCGGACGCAAGGAAGTCGATGATACGCTGGTCAAAGTCGTCGCCGCCCAGCCGCGTGTTGCCGTTGGTCGCCTTAACCTCGAAGACGCCGTCGCCAACTTCCAAGATGGATACGTCGAAGGTGCCGCCGCCCAGGTCGTAAACCAGAATCGTGTGAGCGTCTTCCTTATCCATGCCGTAAGCCAGGGAAGCGGCCGTCGGCTCGTTCACGATACGCTTGACGTCCAAGCCCGCGATCCGGCCAGCATCCTTAGTAGCCTGACGCTGACTGTCGGAGAAGTAAGCCGGAACAGTGATAACCGCCTCGGTAACCTTCTCGCCGAGATACGCTTCCGCGTCCTGCTTCAGTTTGGACAGAATCATCGCAGAGATTTCCTGCGGCGTGTACTGCTTGCCGTCGATGGAAATACGCTTATCAGTGCCCATGTCGCGCTTGATGGAGATAACCGTACGGTCGGGATTGGTGACGGCCTGGCGCTTTGCCACCTGGCCTACCAGACGCTCGCCGTCCTTGGTAAAGGCGACGACAGAGGGCGTGGTACGCGCGCCTTCCGCATTGGGAATGACAACAGGTTCTCCATTTTCAATGACAGCCACACAGCTGTTGGTGGTGCCCAGATCAATACCGATAATCTTGCTCATAAGATTTCCTCCTTTTAATCGCAAAAATGCGTTACTCTACTTTTTTATATCATCGGGGCTCAGCCCGCGACGACCTTGACCATGGCGTGCCGAAGCACACGTTCGCCGATTTTGTATCCTTTCTGGAAGACGGCGCACACCGTTCCCGGCTCGCCCTCCTCTTCCGTCCCCTGTAGTACGGCGTTCATCAGTTCTGCATCAAAAGGTTGTCCCATGGGATCGATGGTTTCCACATGCAGCTTATCGAGCGCTTCCTGCATCTGCCGCAGCACCATCGCAAGCCCGCTCTTGATCGGCGAATCCTCTTCGCCCGCCGCTTCCATGGCTCGCTCGAGATTGTCCAGCACAGGGAGGAACTGCAAAACCGTATCGCGGATGCCGTCCCGCTCGCCATCCATCCGGCTCGTTTCCGTGCGGCGCTTGTAGTTAAGGAAGTCCGCTTTCTGCCGTTTAACGTATTCCATCAGCTCATCCCGCTCCGCCGTGAGCGCCGCAAGCTTTGCCTCATAATCCTCTGCCGGTGCGGCTTCGGATTCCACAGTAACCGTCTCTTCCGTTTCCTCTTCCGGGGCAGCTTCCTGCGGGGTCTTTTCCTTCTCTGTATCCTTCACGGTTTTCCATCCTTTCCGCTTCTTTTTCATCGCAGCTCCTTCTGCGCCTGCGGCTCACTAGTTACCCGCCGCAGCGTCTTTCCAACTTCGTTCAGCACTGCCACGACCTTGCCGTACTGCATCCGCGTGGGGCCGATGAGGCCTATAGTGTTGACTCGTCCGTCCCGCAGCCGGTAGCTGGCCGTAACCACTGAGCAGTCCCGCAGTTCTTCCATACCCGTTTCCGGGCCAATACGGATGGAAATCTCCATCTCAGCCTGATTCTGCAGCAGGGTTGCCAGCTTATCCCGAGTTTCAAGAACCCGGAGCAGTTCCTGCGCTCTGGCAACGTCTGCGTATTCCGGCAGTCCCAGTAAATTGGATCTTCCACCCACCACGAGGGTTCCCTCGTCGCTTTCCGGCGGATCTCCGGCAATGACGCGTAGCATATCCCGCGTATCCGGATTCTCCTGACGGGAAGCGATGCCAAGCAGCGTATCCCGCAACTGATCGAGCGGACATCCCGCCAAGCGACTGGTCAAAACACGGGAGACTGTGGAAAGGGTTTCCGCGTCTTCCTCTCGGTCAAGCTCCAGCAGATGTTGTTTGACTGCGCCAGCCTGAGTCACCAGGATAAGCAGGCAGCGCCGCCCGGTGACGGGCACGAGCTGCAGATGTGACAACCGTTGCTCATTTCTCGGGGTGCGAGTCATCACTGCAGTCGTGTAATTTGTCAATCCGGAAATCGCCTTCGCCAGCCGGGTGGACAATGTCTCGATCTCATTCACCCTCCGGTCAAAACAGTTCTCGATCCAGGCTGCTTCTTCCGGAGAAAGCCTTGCGGGTCGAAGCATCCGATCCACATAAAGGCGATACGCCTTATTGGAAGGAACACGCCCCGCCGAGGTATGGGGGGAATCCAGGTAACCCAGCTCCTCCAGATCACTCATCTCATTGCGGATTGTGGCGGAGGAGAGGTTTTGTTCGTATTTCTTTGAAATGGTCCGGGAACCGACAGGCAGCGCGGTCAGGATGTAATCGTCGATAATCGCCTGAAGAATCCGGTATTTCCGTTCGACCAAATCCATCCTTAACGCCTCCTCTCTTGATTGTTAGCACTCTTGATGGTTGAGTGCTAACCCGGGACATAAGATACCACGAACCCTCATGTTTGTCAACAGTGTTTTCTGTTTTTTTTCAATCATTTGAAGCCCCGGCATTTCTGCCGGGGAAAATGGCATTATTCGATTGAAATCATCTCTATTTTACTGCATCCCTGCCAGGAGCTTCTTTGCGCTGGAAATACGGACGCAAAGTGTGAAAAGATCCATAGCCTCGGTCAGGTCCTGAAGGCTCGGATAGGTAGGCGCGATACGTATGTTGGAATCGTTTGGATCCTTTCCGTAGGGATACGCGGCGCCTGCCGGAGTTAGTGTCACGCCCGCCTTCTTTGCGCGAGCAACAATGTCCTTCGCGCAGCCCGGCAGGGAATCAAAGGAGATGAAATAGCCGCCGAGGGGTTTTGTCCAAGTTCCGATCCCCAGCCCGCCGAGGTCCCGCTCGAGGATCTCCTCGACCGCCTCGAACTTCGGCCGGATGATTGCCGCGTGTTTGCGCATATGCTCCACCATGCCGTGGATGTCGTGGAAGAAGCGGACGTGGCGCAGTTGGTTCACCTTGTCATGGCCGATCGTCTGATGCTTCAGGCAGACGATAAAGTCTTCCATATTATTGGGACTCGTAGCAAGAGCGGCAATACCACTTCCGGGGAAGGTGATCTTCGATGTAGAGGCGAATTTGTAGACTAAATCTGGGTTCCCCGCCCGTTTACACTCCGCGAGAATCTCAATCAGGTAGTCCTGCTGGTGATCATACAGATGATGCATGCCATAAGCGTTGTCCCAGAAGATGCGGAAGTCCGGTGCAGCAGGTTCCAGCCGGGCGAAGCGGCGAACCGTCTCGTCTGAATAGGAAATACCTTGCGGATTCGAATACTTGGGCGTGCACCAGATGCCTTTGATCGTCGCGTCCTCCCGCACCAGGCGCTCCACGATGTCCATATCCGGCCCCGTTTCCGTCATGGGAACAGGTACCATATCAATCCCAAAAAACTCCGTGATGGCAAAGTGCCTGTCGTATCCCGGAACGGGGCAGAGGAATTTGACCTCGCTCTGGCGGCACCAGGGCGGGTTACCCATGACACCGTGGGTCCAGCAGCGGCTTACTGTATCAAACATGACATTCAGGGAAGAGTTGCCGTAGATGATGATATCCTTCGGATTGTTCTCCATCATATCACCGAGCAGCTCCCGCGCTTCGCTGATACCCGTAAGCTGCCCGTAATTGCGGCAGTCAGTTCCGTCGTCGCAGGTCAGGTCGCAGGTAGAATCCAGCACGTCCATCATGCCCATTGACAGATCCAGTTGCTCCTGGCAGGGCTTACCCCTGCTCATATCCAGCCGCAGTCCCAACGCCTGGATTTTTTTATATTGAGATTTGAGCTGCGCGATTTCCTGGGTCAGCTCTCCCACTGTCATCTCGGAATAGGCCTTCATTGCAATTTCTCTTTTCTCTCCCTGCATTCATGGCCGGGAATGAACGACAGTATAGACTAAAGCCGGGTTTTTGGCAAGTCAAAAATGCAAATTCGGAAGAATCATGAAAAAAACTCCCCCATAACAGGGGGAGCCGCTTTCTGAATCCCGCTCAGATCGTCTCCGGATGCTGGATCGCAGTCTTGACGGCCACTGCCTTTTCCGGGGAAACCAGTAGGGAAATGAGCTCGACACCGAGGTCCAGAGCAAATCCCAAGCCGCGCGCCGTCGTGATGTTCCCATCGGTCACAACGCCTTCTCCCGTGAACTCCGCCTCGCCCAGATCTTTCTCACAGCCAGGATAGCAGGTCGCACGCCGGCCATCGAGAAGACCTAATCCGCCAAGGACAGTCGGCGCCGCACAGATCGCGGCGACCCGCATACCCGCGCGAGCTTTGACTGTTAGAAGCGCTGCCAGCCCTGCGTGCGCCGCAAGGTTCTTCGTCCCAGGCATGCCGCCGGGCAGGAAGAGGCAGTCCGCATCTGAAAAGTCGCACATGTCAAACAGCGCGTCCGGAATGATGCGGATGCCGTGGCTCCCGGCAATGACGGGATCCCCGTTCACCGACACGAGGACGACCTTTACGCCGCCGCGGCGCAGCACGTCCACAACCGCCAGGCACTCGACCTCTTCTAAGCCGGGGGCGAGAAATGCGTACACTTTACTCATAACAGGAAGTCTTCCTTTCTCTTTCGTCTTTCTTTCCGGGTCCTGTCTGCCAGAGTCCTTCCTACCGGACATCTCACGTCTGACTTTTCTTGCCCGTATAATAGTACGCTTTCATCTGACTGACAAGGCGTTTCTGATGAAAACCTTCTGGATTGGAAGATGTTTCGTTCGCAGATGCAACTGTGCTTCCGCTTCCCTATAATTCTTTTCAAAAGTTGACAGCCCCGACCTTTTCCGAAAACTTTTTGTCAACCCTTTTATGCGTGTAGAATCCCGCCTCTGAAAAAAAGTCGCTTGAAACGGGCAATTATCTTTCTGTTTGCACTTGACAAAGTTTTGCACGGCCCATATAATGTGGCCAATTCGCCGCCCGGCAAAAACGGATCTGGCGCAAATGAGGAGGAACCCGTATGAAAAAGATCGTTGCCATTCTGCTCGCATCCCTGATGATTGCCGTCTGCACTGGCGCTGGCGCTGTCACTGTTGGTATCTGCCAACTGGTTCAGCACCCCGCCCTTGACCAGGCAACCCAGGGTTTTAAAGACGCGCTTCTCGCGAAGATTCCCGATGCGGTCATCGACGAGCAGAACGCCTCCGGCGATTCCGCGACCTGTGCCACCATCGTAAACGGCTTTGTCGCTTCCGGCGTCGATCTCATTATGGCGAACGCCACGCCCGCCCTCCAGGCGGCTGTCGCGGCTACGGGCGACATCCCGATCCTCGCAACTTCTATCACCGATTATGCCTCCGCCCTCGATATGGACGCCGCCAGCTTCACTGGCGTGACGGGCATCAACGTTTCTGGCACCACGGACCTGGCCCCGCTGGACGGACAGGCGGATATGGTTTCCGAGCTGTTCCCGGATGCCAAAACCGTCGGTCTTCTGTACTGCTCCGCCGAAGCCAATTCCCTCTATCAGGTCAACACCATCCGCGGCTTCCTGACTGCCAAGGGAATTGAGACCAAGGATTTTGCCTTCGCCGACTCGAACGACGTAGCCAGCGTGGTGCAGAGCGCAGTGGGCGACATTGACGTGCTCTACATCCCCACTGATAACACAGCCGCCAGCGTCTCCGAGACCATTGCGGGCATCGTGATTCCTGGCAAGCTACCCGTCATCGCGGGTGAAGAGGGCATTGCCAAGAACTGCGGCGTTGCGACACTGACTATCAGCTACTACGACATCGGAACTGCAACCGGTGAAATGGCCGCTGAAATCCTGGCAAACGGCGCGGATGTCGCTACCATGCCGATCCAGGCTGCCCCGCAGTTCACCAAGAAGTTCAACGCAGAGATCGCTACGGAGCTGGGCGTTACAATCCCGGACGACTATACTGCCATCGAGTAAAAATCTGCTTTTCAATCGCCTTCTGAAATTATAGCCAAGGGAAGGGAAACCTTCCCTTGGCTTCCTTGCGGAACAGGCTTTTCAAAATACGACCGACTCGGAGGTTTTTTCTCTTGGACATCCTGAAACTCATAAACGCGCTGCCCGGCGCAGCGGCGCAGGGCCTTTGCTGGGGCATTATGGCCATCGGCGTATACATCACCTTCCGCGTGCTGAACACTTCTGACCTTACAGTGGACGGCAGCATTGCCACCGGCGGCGCCATTGCAGCTGTGCTCATCATGAACGGCGTAAACGTGTGGCTGGCGCTCATCATCGCCTTCCTTGCCGGGATGCTTGCAGGGCTTGCCACCGGCATCTTTCATACCTTCATGGGCATTCCCGCTATCCTCTCCGGCATCTTGACGCAGTTGGGTCTTTATTCCATCAATCTGCGCATCATGGGCGGAAAAGCGAATGTAGCGGTCAATCCAAACAAATACTACCTGCTTGTCAGCCTGCGCAACGTGCGTAGTCTTTCCCTTGCGAATCCCATTCTGACGCTGATCCTCTTCACCATCGCCATTATTCTGATTCTATACTGGTTCTTCGGCACGGAGCTGGGCTGCTCCATGCGCGCCACCGGCGCGAACCAGCAAATGTCTCGCGCCCAAGGTATCAACACGACCGGCAACACCCTATTGGGACTCATGCTGGCCAACGGGCTGGTATCCCTAGCTGGAGCGCTGCTCGCGCAGTACCAGGGCTTCGCAGACGTGAACATGGGGCGCGGCGCAATCGTCATCGGCCTCGCCGCCGTGATCATTGGCGAGGTAATCTTTGGAAAGGTCTTCATCAACTTCGGGCTCAAGCTCCTTGCGGTCTCTTTGGGCGCCATCGCCTATTATCTCGTCATCCAGGTAGTCCTCTGGCTGGGTCTAAACGCCAATGACCTGAAGCTTCTAACAGCGCTCGTCGTAGCGGTATTCCTTGGCATCCCCTTCTGGAAGGGCAAATACTTCGGACGGAAGGGAGATAAGAAGCATGCTTGACATCCATCATATCGCGAAGACTTTCAATCCTGGTACGATCACGGAGAAAAAAGCCCTGCTGGATGTAGACCTGCACCTTAAAGAGGGCGACTTCGTAACGGTCATCGGCGGCAATGGTGCTGGAAAGTCCACCATGCTGAACGCGGTTGCAGGCGTTTTCCCGGTGGATGCGGGACGGATCGAAATCGGTGGGCAGGACGTAACCTCCCTTCCGGAATACAAGCGGGCAAAGTTTCTGGGCCGGGTCTTCCAAGATCCCATGGTTGGCACTGCAGCCACGATGAACATCGAGGAGAATATGGCACTCGCTATGCGCAGAGGAGAAAAGCGCGGCCTCCGCTGGGGTATCAGCCAGATGGAGCGCAAGATGTACCGGGAGCAGCTCTCCACCTTAGGTTTGGGACTGGAGGACCGCATGGGAAGCAAGGTTGGCCTGCTCTCCGGCGGGCAGCGTCAGGCGCTCACCCTTCTCATGGCAACACTGCGCACCCCCAAACTGCTTCTGCTGGACGAGCACACCGCCGCCCTGGATCCCAAGACGGCGGCGAAAGTTCTGGAACTCACGGAGCAGATCGTCTCCTCCCGGAAGTTGACAGCAATGATGGTTACCCACAACATGAAGGACGCCATCGCCATCGGCAACCGGCTCATCATGATGAACGAAGGGCGCGTGGTAGTGGACGTTTCCGGCGAAAAGAAAAAGAAGCTGACCCGCGCAGATCTCATGGGTCTCTTTGAGCAGGCAGCGGGTCAGGAACTGGACGGCGACAGACTGCTGCTGTCCTGATCCGTCCTAATCTGCAAGGAAGCAAAAGGGGCTGCCGCGGAAACGAAGACCGCGGCAGCCCGTTTCTAACCGACTACGAAAGAGCACAGGAGAAATAGACTATGCCAATGGACGGAATCATGCTGGGATTCGTGACGCGGGAACTGCAGGAAACCCTGGCAGATGCCCGGGTGGACCGGGTGCTGCAGCCGGAGCGAGATGAGATTCACCTCCTTCTGCGCGCCGGTGGGCAGAACCGGAGACTGCTGCTTTCCGCCTCCGCAGGAGCGGCACGAGCACACCTTTCGGAGCGACAGCGCACCGGCCCGCAGGAACCGCCCATGTTTTGCATGCTTCTGCGCAAACATCTCTCCGGCGGACGCCTCCGGGAGATCCGCCAAATCGGCGGCGACCGCATCCTCTCCCTCGTTTTCGCCACGAGGAACGAAATGGGTGACGCCACGGAGCGGTCGATCGTGGTCGAAATGATGGGACGGCATTCCAACATCATTCTCCTCTCGCCTGAGGGGCGCATCATTGACGCTGCACGGCATATTACCGAGGAGCTTTCACGCGTCAGACAGATTCTGCCGGGGCTTCCCTATTCCCTTCCTCCTACACAGGAGAAACTGGACCCCGCGGAAGCGAATGAAGACGCGCTCGCCGCGCACCTTAGAACGGAAAGTGGTCCTCTGGAGAAGACTATCCTGCACATTCTCGCCGGTTTTTCCCCCCAGGCAGCGAGGGAAACCTGCGCACGCCTCCTGCTGGATCCGGAACAAAGAACTAACGCTCTGAACGTACAGGAACTCTCCCGCGCGCTTCTCCGGTGGATCCGGGAAATCCCGGCCCAGGGACCTCCGGTTGTCACGCTGCGGGAGGACGGCATGCCCCGGGACGTATTTCCCTTCCCGCAGGAACACCTTTCCGGCTGCGAAACCAGGACCTATGACAGCCCCAGCCGTGCCCTCGAGGCCTTCTTCGGCGAGCGCGACCGGCAGGAGCACATGAAGCAGCGCGCCTCCTCCCTCGCTCACCTCATTAAAAGCCATGTTTCTCGGGTGGAGAAAAAAATCGTCCTCCAGGATGAAGCTCTTCTGGGAGCCGCACGCATGGAGGAGTACCGCAAATTTGGCGAATTGCTGCAATCAAACGCGTACCGCCTGCACAAAGGGGAAGAAGCCCGGGTAGAGGATTACTACGAGCCAGATTGCCCAGAAATCCGTATCCCAATGGACGGAGCCCTGTCTCCCATGCAGAACGCCCAGCGCTATTTCAAGCTTTACCGGAAGGCACGCGGCGCACGGCAGTTAGCAGCGGAGCAGAAGGAAAAAGCAGAGCGGGAACTGGATTTCTTGACCCAGGCGGAAGACGATCTGCGTAAGGCTAACTCAGAGAAAGATCTCTCGGAACTTCGTTCGCTGCTTGAGGATGCCGGCTTCTTGAAGCGCTCTCAAGGGCGCGGAAAGCCCCGGAAGGAAGCGCCGTCTCAGTCTTTACTGTACCGCGCTACAGACGGAACTTCTATCGAAGTCGGCAAAAACGCCATGCAGAACGAGCGCCTGACCCTTTCTGCCAAGGGTGACGAATACTGGCTTCACGCGCAGAAGATGCCCGGCTCCCACGTTATCGTCCACAGCGGTTCTCCCTCAGAGGAAACCCTGCGGGAGGCCGCGCTGCTGGCAGCTTGGTATTCGAGGGGCGCAGGCAGTGCTAATGTCCCCGTGGACGCAACGCAGCGGCGTTATGTTAAAAAACCCGGTGGCACACCGCAGGGCTTTGTGACTTATACGCATCAGACGACATATTATGTGACCCCGGTTGAGACCGATGTAAAAAGGTTGAAGCTGGAAAGAAGCTGAATTTCAGAGAATAATAATGAACCGGCGATTTCTTACCTGATTTCGCCGGTTCGTTTTCTATACTCGTAGTTCCTGACGTTCGCCCAAGAGTTCCTTATTTTCAGAAAGTGCCGGCCGGATGACCTCCGAGAGGAAAGCCTCCACTTGCCTCGCGCTCATGCCCGTGTAATCCTCCGGGCGCAGGACGCTCTGCATGTCCTCCACACTGATACCGAAAGCTGTATCGTCTGCCAGGCGAGAAAGCAGATCGTTCTCTCCACCTTCTTCCTTTACGCGCCGTGCAGCAGCCTGGGAGTGGACACGCAGGCGTTCGTGGAGCTCCTGCCGGTTTCCGCCCCGCTTCACCGCCTCCATCATAATGTTCTCCGTCGCCATAAAGGGCAGTTCCGCCATGACGCGGCGGCGAATGACCTCAGGATAGACAACAAGACCATCCGTTACGTTCATCAGGATATTGAGAATCGCATCCACACCCAGGAACGCTTCCGCCATGGCAATGCGTTTGTTTGCGCTGTCGTCCAGCGTCCGCTCAAAGAACTGGCAGGATGCGGTCAGCGCGGGATTGAGCGCATCTGTCATCACGTACCGTGCCAAGGCATCGATGCGCTCGCAACGCATGGGATTACGCTTATAGGGCATTGCGGAAGAGCCAATCTGCTTTTTTTCGAAAGGTTCCTCCATCTCCTTGAAGCTGGCAAGAAGGCGCAGATCGTAAGCGAATTTGGACGCCGTCTGAGCAATGCCAGAGAGGGTGGAGGCCACCTGATAATCCACCTTGCGAGAATAGGTTTGCCCGGAAACAGGCACGACCCTGTCAAAGCCCATCTCCCGTGCAATGTCTTCTTCCACTGCCTGGATCTTTTTCTCATCTCCGTCGAACAGATCCCGGAAGCTCGCTTGGGTGCCCGTCGTTCCCTTGGAACCAAGAAGGGCGAGCTTCGAAATACGATATCCGATCTCTTCGTAATCCATGTAAAGCTCATTCAGCCAAAGGCATGCCCGTTTGCCGACGGTGGTCAGCTGCGCCGGCTGCAGGTGCGTATATGCGAGGCATGGAAGCGCCTTGTAGCGCTCCGCGAAACCAGCAAGCTTTTCTATGACGTTCAGGAGCTTCCGACGCACAACCAGCAGGGCTTCCCGCATGACGAAAACATCCGTATTGTCACCCACATAGCAGGATGTGGCACCCAGATGGATGATCCCCGCAGCATTCGGGCATTGCAATGCGTAAGCATAAACATGGCTCATCACATCATGACGGACTTCCCTCTCCCGCCGCTCTGCATCCTCGTAATTGATATCGTCCTTATGCGCTTCCAGTTCCGCTATCTGCTCGTCAGTAATAGGTAGCCCCTGGCCCTGCTCTGCTCGGGCTAGGGCGATCCACAGCCGCCGCCAGGTACGGAACTTGTGATCCTCTGAAAAGAGGAACTGCATTTCGTCGCTGGCGTAGCGGGTTGAAAACGGCGAAATGTAACGATCGTGTGCCATACTTTCCTCCTCCGCGATCAGCGGAAGTAGTCGACGCCGCCTTCAAACAGGGGCTGGTACAAGCTGCCAGGGGCGTTTTTGTACAGGAATCGCCCGCTGCGTTCCGAATGGCCCATCTTCCCGAGAATACGCCCGTCCGGGCTGGTGATCCCCTCGATGGCCAGCATGCTGAAATTCGGGTTGCAGCGTGTATCCAGGCTTGCATTCCCCGCAACATTCACATATTGCGTCGCTACCTGTCCGTTTTCGGCCAGCTTCTGCAACAGGGCCTCCGGCCCCACGAAGCGCCCTTCTCCGTGGCTGACCGCCACGGTGTGGATGTCGCCCACCTGACAATGAGACAGCCAGGGGCTCTTTACAGAAGACACACGGGTACGCACTGCCATGGACTGATGCCGTCCGATTTCGTTGTAGGTTAGCGTAGGGCAAGTATCATTCGTATCAACGATCCGCCCGAAAGGCACGAGGCCCAACTTCACAAGCGCCTGGAAACCGTTGCAGATGCCCAGCATGAGGCCGCCCCGGTGTTCCATCAGTTCCGTTACCGCCTCCTGCATGGCCGGGTTTCGGAAGAACGCCGTGATGAACTTGGCGGAGCCATCCGGCTCGTCGCCCCCCGAGAATCCGCCAGGCAGGATGATCATCTGACTTTCCCGGATACGTCCTGCCGCCTCGCGGATGGATTCCGTTATAGCGTCCGGCGTCAAGTTGTTGATGACGAAGATATCCGCCCTTCCCCCTGCCCGTTCCAGAGCCCGGGCCGTGTCTACTTCGCAGTTCGTACCGGGGAAAACGGGGATAAAAGCCCTCGGTTTCGCGATCCCCAAACTGGGGAAAAGCATCGGTTTGGCGAAATCCGAAAGGGTTTCCGTCGTTTCGCCGGTATGACCCCGGTATGGGAAAACAGACTCCAGTTTGCTTTCATAGCGTTCCTGCACAAGAGCGAGATCGCAGATCTCCGTCCCCGCGATCATTTTCCATTCCGGGATAGTCACGCCGATGCGCTCACCCACAGAACAGCCTGCCCCGCATTCGAGGAGGATCGCCCCGACCCTGGGAACGAAAAGATCCGTTCCTGCGTCGATCCGCACACCGATTGCGTTGCCGAGGCCCATCTTGAAGAGACCTTCGGCAAGGGAAAGGCCTACCGCCCATGCAGAAAGCACTTCGCCTCTCTGGATTGCTGCATGAACCTCGTCCAGCATGGTGGAATACGCCGATCCGTCGAAGGGATCCGCCGCACAAAGCCGAATCTCGCTGCCCACCTGTTTGAACTCTGCCGAGATTACATCTCCCGCCTGCCCAGGGGCCACAGCGAATGAGCAAAGCGTCGGCGGAACGTCCAGGTTTTCAAATGTGCCGCTCATGGAGTCTTTCCCACCGATAGCTGCCGTGCCCAGTGCCATTTCGGCATCCAACGCACCGAGAAGCGCGGCGAACGGCATGCCCCAGCGTTCTTCCTTCCCCGTCATTCGTGGGAAATACTCCTGCAGAGTCAGATAAGTCTGTTTCCTGTCGAATCCTGCGGCAACAAGTTTTGCCACACTTTCGATCACAGCCAGATAGCTTCCCTCGTAAGGGCTCTGCGAAAGCAGCTCCGGATGGAAGGCATACGCCATGCCGGAGACGGTCTCCGTTTCACCCGATAAGAGGGGCAGCTTCGCCACCATCGTCTGCGAGGGAGAAAGCATCCGTTTTCCGCCGAAGGGCAAAAGCACAGTGCCCGCCCCGATTGTGGAATCAAAGCGCTCTGCCAGGCCCTGGCGGGAGCAGCAGGCGAGGCTTCCCATCAGATCTTCCATACGACGCTGCAGCGGTTCCACCAAACCGTCCGGCGTTTCTATCTCCATATTCAGCACTCGGACAGCGGCGTGCTTCTCAGCACCGTTGCTGGAGAGAAAGTTTCTGGAGACGTCTACGATGGTCTTACCGCGCCATGTCATGCGCAGGCGAGGTTCCTCTGTGACGTGGGCCACGACTGTTGCTTCCAGGTTTTCCCCGTCCGCAGCCCGCAGAAAGGCCGGCACGTCTTCGGGGGAAAGCACGACGGCCATGCGCTCCTGGCTTTCGGAGATAGCCAGTTCCGTCCCGTCCAGCCCTTCGTACTTGCGGGGTACGAGATCGAGATCGATCAGAAGGCCGTCCGCAAGCTCCCCAATCGCTACACTGACGCCGCCAGCGCCGAAGTCATTGCAACGCTTGATGAGCCTCGAAACCTCTCCATTCCGGAAAAGCCGCTGCAGTTTCCTCTCCGTGGGGGCATTGCCTTTCTGCACTTCTGCACCGCAGGTTTCAAGGGAGGTCCGCTTGTGGGACTTGGAACTTCCGGTCGCGCCGCCAATGCCGTCTCTGCCCGTACGTCCACCAAGCAGCACCACCACATCCCCGGGAACAGGGCGTTCCCTGCGAACGTTCGCAAGAGGGGCCGCTCCGACGACAGCGCCGATCTCCAGCCGTTTCGCCGCGTAACCTGGATGATAGACTTCATCCACAAGCCCGGTCGCCAGGCCGATCTGGTTGCCATAGGAAGAATAGCCCGCCGCAGCTGTAACGCACAGCTTCCTCTGGGGCAGTTTGCCGGGAATGGTCTCCGACACGGGAGTCAGCGGGTTCGCAGCGCCAGTCACACGCATCGCCTGGTACACGTACGCCCGTCCAGAGAGAGGATCCCGGATCGCACCACCGATGCAGGTAGCCGCGCCGCCGAAGGGTTCGATCTCTGTCGGATGGTTGTGGGTCTCGTTTTTAAACATCAGGAGCCAAGGCTCTTTCTTCCCGTCCACGTCCGCTTCGATACGGATAGAGCAGGCGTTAATCTCCTCGCTCTCATCCACATTCGGCGTCAGGCCCCGTTTTTTGAGTGCTTTTGCGCCGATCGTGGCCATATCCATAAGGGTGACGGGCCGCGTCTTTGCGGCCTCCCCGTAGACCTCCTCACGAAGAGACAGATACCGCTGGAACGCCTCACGCACTTCTGGCTTCTCGATCTCCGCCCAGTCAAGCTGCGTCAGAAAAGTAGTATGTCTGCAATGGTCGGACCAGTAGGTGTCGATCATGCGGATCTCGGTCAGTGTGGGATCCCGCCCTTCTTCCCTGAAATAATCCCGGCAGAAGCAAAGATCCGCCGCGTCCATAGCGAGACCATACTGCCTGACAAAGGGAGGCAACATCTCTTCTTTCAGCTCCCGGAAGCCGGACAGGATTTGCACATCTTCCGGTTCCGGATATTGCTCTGCAAGCGTCTCCTTCGGGGCAAGCTCCGCCTCCCGGGCTTCCACCGGGTTAATGAGGTGGCGACGGATTTTCCCCATCTCTTCCTCTGTCGGTTCTCCTGAGAAGAGATAGATCTTCGCGGTGCGCACCGTTGGCCTGTCCCCCTGCCCCACGAGCTGGATGCATTCTTCGCAGGATGCCGCACGCTGATCGAACTGGCCGGGGAGGTATTCCACTGCCAAAACACAATTCGATCCCGTCGGAATCTCTTCAAAAATGACGTCCAGCTGCGGCTCGGAAAAAACCACGGGGAGACAGCGCTCAAAAAGCGCGTCGTCCACGCCTTCCACGTCATACCGATTTAGCACGCGGACCCCGGTGACCCGGGGAATTTCTAGTATCTCTCGGATTTCTTTCAGAAGTGCCCGCGCTTCCGCCGCGTATTCCGGCCGTTTTTCCACATAGATCCGCCGAACGCTCATGCCCGTTCCTCCGCAGCCAGCGCGCGCTGGCCGATGTCATGCCGCATCATGCGGCCGGAAAAGGTGATTTTTTCTGCCGCATGATATGCTTTCTCCACTGCTTCCGAAAGCGTTTCTGCAGTAGCCGTAACGCCAAGTACTCGCCCGCCCGCTGTCAGAAGAGAATCCCCCTGTCGCTTCGTTCCCGCATGGAAGACAAGAGCTTCCTGTTTTGCTTCGTCGATCCCGATAATCGGGAATCCTTTTTCATATTTCACAGGATACCCGCCGGAAGCCAGAACAACGCAGCAGGCCGAGCCGGGGCGGATGCGCACATCCGCTTCCGCGAGCCGCCCATCGGTCACCGCCCGCATAATGGAGAGTAGATCCCCCTCAAGCAGCGGCAGCACCACCTGGGTCTCTGGATCACCGAAACGACAGTTGTATTCTATGACCTTCGGTCCGTCCTTTGTGATCATGAGTCCAAAATACAGGCAGCCTCGGAACTCGCGTCCCTCTGTGTTCATGGCGCGGATTGTGGGCAAGAAGATTTCTTTCATGGCCCGCTCCGCTACAACCTCCGTGTAATACGGGTTCGGCGCCACCGTGCCCATGCCGCCCGTGTTGGGTCCTTCGTCCCCATCATACGCCCGCTTGTGATCCATGGAAGATGCCATTGGGACGATAGTCTTCCCGTCTGTAAAGCAGAGCACGGACACTTCCGGCCCCGTCAGGAATTCTTCGATGACTACCCGTCTTCCGGACACGCCGAAGCGGTCTTCCTTCATCATGGAGACAAGGGTTTTTCGTGCCTCTTCCGGCGTCGCACAGATGAGCACACCTTTCCCTAGGGCAAGCCCGTCTGCTTTTACGACGAGAGGATATATCTCTGCTCGGTCCACATAAGCCAGCGCCGCTTCAAGGTCGTCGAAGGTTTCATAGCGCGCTGTGGGAATGCCATATCGTTTCATAAGATCTTTTGCGAAGATCTTGCTGCCCTCGATAACGGCGGCGCGTTTTAAAGGACCGAAGGCGGGAATGCCCGCGGCGGCAAGCGCGTCCACCATACCGAGGCACAGGGGATCATCCTGTGCCACGATCGCGTAATCCACCCCGTGCTCCCGAGCGAAGCGTACGATTCCTTCTACGTCCGTCGCCGCAAGGGGAACCAGTTCAGCGATCTCCGCGATTCCGCCGTTACCAGGGGCGGCATAGAGCTTTGTGACTTCCGGATTTTCGGCGATCCGCATGGCAATCGCATGCTCTCGCCCACCGCCGCCGACTATCAATACTGTCATTCCGTCCTCCAATCAAGACCGGGCATTCCCTTAGAGAATGCCCGGAAATCCGCATTTCTCAGTGATGGAAAAGTCGCTGATGCGTAAAGCACATGGCGACGCCCAGCCGCTCACAAGTCTCAATGACCTGATCGTCCCGGATGGAACCACCGGGCTGCGCCGCATACGAGACACCACTTTCCGCTGCTCTCTCGATGTTGTCCCCGAAGGGGAAGAAAGCATCGCTGCCCAGGCACACGCCTGTCTGCCCCGCAAGCCATTCCTTCCGTTCTGCTTCCGTAATCGGGGCTGGCTTCTCGGTGAACAGCCGCTCCCAGTTCCCATCTGCGAGCAGTGCTTCCGCCTCCCGGGAGGTATACAGGTCAATGGCGTTGTCCCGGTCAGGCCTTCCAACATCCCCGCGGAAGGGAAGCGAAAGGGTCTTCGGATGCTGTCGCAGGAACCAGTGATCCGCCTTGTCGCCCGCAAGCCGCGTGCAGTGGATACGGCTCTGCTGCCCGGCGCCTACGCCGATGGCCTGTCCGTCCTTCACATAGCAGACAGAGTTGGACTGGGTGTACTTGAGAATGATGAGCGCCACTGCCAGGTCACGCTTCGCCTCCTCCGGGATCTGCTTTTTCGTCACGGTTTCGCCAAGAGCCTCCGGCGAAATCCGGCAATCGTTTCTTCCCTGTTCAAATGTTACGCCAAATACCTGCTTACGCTCCAAGGGCGCGGGCACATAGTCCGGATCAATTTCGATGATGTTGTAATTGCCTTTCCGCTTGGAAGAGAGAATGGCAAAGGCCTCCTCTGTATAACCCGGGGCGATGACTCCATCAGAAACCTCCGGCTTGATGAGCAGCGCCGTCTCCCGGTCGCACACGTCGGAGAGAGAGATAAAGTCCCCGAAGGAAGACATGCGGTCCGCGCCGCGCGCCCTCGCGTATGCCGCTGCCAGTGGTGTCAGCGCAATATCCTCAGGCACAAAATAGATTTTCCGCAGGGTATCCGAAAGCGGAAGTCCGATGGCCGCTCCAGCGGGGCTCACATGCTTGAAGCTGGCCGCTGCCGGCATGCCTGTGGCAGCTTTCAGTTCCGACACCAGCTGCCATCCGTTCAGCGCGTCCAGAAAGTTGATATATCCAGGCCGTCCGCAGAGAACGCGCAGGGGAAGCTCCCCCTCTTCCATGAAGATACGCGCCGGTTTCTGATTCGGGTTGCAGCCATATTTCAGTTCCAGTTCCTTTGCCATGTTCCGCTCTCCTTATCGGTCACACATTCTTGTTAATGATGCGTTCTTCCCGCCCGTTTGTCTCAAGATCCACAAAGCAGGTATAGAGGGATACCTTGTTTTCGGGATCAAGCGCCCGCCAGAGACTGTCCGTGAATTCGTCCAGCGTTCCTTGGATATCCATCCTGCGAGGTTCTCCTTCAAAGGAGGGAATCGGCGATCCATCCCCTTCATAGGTATGAATGATCCGGCCCTCACCAGGCACTGGTTCCGGATATTCAAAGAAGAAACGCTGCGCGCTCTCCCCGTTTCCGTCCGCAGACTTCAGAATGGACAGTGCATAAGATGCCCTGCCCCTCTCCGTTCGCAGAAGTCCGCTGATCCGGGGTGTCCAGTTGGGGCTATCTGGCTCGAAAGTGCGGGTACGAAGGGCTTCTTCAAAACTCTGCCCTCGGTTCAGGAACTCGCAGATCGTATCCGTCTGGTTTCCATTCGTTACCACAAGGACGCCCTCCCGGGGAAAACGCACCGGGGCATAAATAATAAGACTGGGATCTTTCATCTTCGATTCATCGAAAGCCTGTGTGCGGATGCCACTGTCCTCCCCCGGGACGAAGACCCGGTTCCGGCTGTTCTCACTTCGCCCCATGATGAAGTAGGCGACGACGGCATGTTTTCCGTCTGGGTGTACGCCAAGCAGAATACCCCTTCCCGGATATCGGTTGCCCGAAAGATAGGTCTCCGGATTCAATAGTTTCATAAGCTCTCTCCTTCCAGGTTTGCCACCGCGTCCTCCAGCGCCCGGGGAAGCAAAATCCACTCCGCCTCCTCCATGACGCGCCGCTGCAATGTCTCCGGCGTGTCTCCGGGCAGAACTGCAACCGCCTTCTGGGCGATGATCTCCCCACCGTCCGGAATCTCGTTCACATAGTGCACTGTGGCCCCTGTCACCTTCACGCCGCGAGCTAGCGCCGCCTCGTGCACTCTGAGGCCGTAGTAGCCCTTCCCGCAGAAAGAGGGAATCAGGCTGGGGTGAATGTTGATGATCCTGCGCTCATAGGCACGGATCACGTTTTCCGGCAGGATGGTGAGAAAGCCCGCCAAAACCACAAAGCCAATTTCATGCGCACGCAGGACGGAGAGCAGGTACTCTCCATAAGCTTCCATGCGCTCGCCCTTTGCCTTCTTCACGACTGCAGTGGGAATGCCCGCGTTTTTCGCCCGGGTCAGCGCATATGCATTCTCGCT
This sequence comes from Clostridiales bacterium, assembly GCA_024684665.1. The sequence continues at coordinate 29,486 of JAIKWN010000114.1, forward strand.
GCTGGACAGTACTAGCTCGATCTTCGCGTGCGGGATCTCTCCCCGCGCGGCAGCATCCAGGATCGCCTGCAGATTTGTTCCGCCGCCCGAAACCAGAACCGCCGTCTTCAGCATAGCCGCACACCTTTCTCTCCCCTCTCGATTTCTCCCAGGAAGTATGCGCCCTCCGCGCCATTCTCCCGAAGGAGCGCAAGCGCACAGTCTGCCTCCGCCGCGGGCACAGTGATCGTCATGCCGACGCCCATGTTGAAGGTGTTGAACATGTCGTGCTCCGGAACGCAGCCCTCCCCGGCAATGATATCAAAGACTGGGAGAACCCGTACATTCGCGCGGGGGATAACCGCCTGGCAGTCCGTTCCCAGGGAACGGGGAATGTTTTCATAGAAACCGCCGCCGGTGACATGGCTGATTCCACGCACCGCTATTCCGGCGTTCAGAAGCGAGAGTACCGGTTTCACATAGATGGCAGTCGGCGTAAGGAGCGTCTCCCAGAGAGGCTCTTTCAATTCGTCATAGCGACGATTCTCCCCGCCTGTTCCGATCGAAAAGATTTTTCGCACGAGGGAAAAACCATTGGAATGCACGCCCGTGGAGGGCAGCGCTAGGAGTACGTCCCCTGGAACCATGTGTTCCTTGTCGATGATTTTTTCCCGGTCCGCAATTCCCACTGCAAAGCCCGCCAGGTCGTATTCGTCCTCGGGATAGAATCCGGGCATTTCCGCAGTTTCTCCACCGATGAGCGCTGCTCCCGCCTGGCGACAACCTTCCGCGACGCCGGAAACAATGGCCGCCACCCGCTCCGGTACGTTCTTTCCCAAGGCGATGTAATCGAGGAAAAACAGCGGCCGCGCACCGCAGCAGATCACGTCATTCACACACATGGCGACGCAGTCAATACCCACCGTGTCATGCCGGTTCAGTAGAAAGGCCAGCTTCAGTTTCGTGCCGACTCCGTCTGTCCCGGAAACGAGCACCGGTTCCTTGATCCCGGTCAGATCGGGCCGAAACAGCCCGCCGAATCCACCAAGCCCTTCCAGTACGCCCGCCGTCTTCGTGGAAGCGACACTCTCCCGCATAAGTTCGACTGCCCGATAGCCGGCTGTGATGTCCACGCCCGCCGCTTTATAGCTTTCGCTTTCGCTCTTCATTGCGCCCTCCTTCGTCGTTCCCCCAAAGATTCCCTTTCCTGCTCACTCTGTTTGGGACAGCGGGATCTCGAATTTATACTTAGCTGCCTGCGAAGGCCGCGGAACCGGGTATTCCCCGGTGAAGCAGCCTGAGCAGAAGGAAACGGGCGCTCCTCCGGCAAGCTCGTCCAGATCCTCGATGCGCAGGAAACCGATGGAGTCCGCGCCAATGATTTTTCCGATTTCTTCTTCCGTGTGATGATTGGCAATCAGGTTTTCCTCGGAGTCGATATCCGTCCCGAAATAGCAGGGATGCCGGAAGGGCGGTGCTGCGAAGACAACGTGCACTTCGCTGGCTCCCGCCTCCCGAAGGATGCGCACAACCCGCTCCGATGTCGTGCCCCGCACAATGGAATCGTCCACCATAACGACCCGCTTTCCCTCTACTGTAGCCCGGACTGCGTTCAGCTTGATACGCACGCTGTCCCTTCTTTGTGACTGGGCGGGTTGAATGAAGGTCCTGCCAATATATTTGTTTTTTATGAGCCCGATTCCGTAGGGAATGCCACTCTCCCGGGCATAGCCGAGGGCTGCATCCAGTCCGCTGTCCGGCGCGCCGATCACCACGTCTGCGTCAACGGGATGCGACCGGTAAAGCATCCGCCCGGCGCGGAGCCGTGCCTCGTGGACAGAAATCCCGTCCACCACGGAATCCGGCCGCGCAAAATAGATGAGCTCGAAGACGCAGAGTCCCCTGGGCGTCTTCTGCCCCCACGGATACGAGAACACCCCATTCTTTGTCGCGACGACCACTTCGCCCGGCTCGACATCCCGGTCAAATACGGCGCCCGCTGCTTCCAGGGCGCAGCTTTCTGAGGCAAAAACGACGTCTTCTCCGATGTGCCCCATGCAAAGAGGGCGGAAGCCATGGGGATCCCGAGCAGCAATCAGTTTCGTGGCGCTCATGACCACGAGGGAATAGGCGCCCCGGATGGTCTTCATGCTCTCCCGGACGGCTTCCTCGATGGAACCCATACGGATGCGCTGCTGGGTGATCGTATAGGCAATTACTTCGCTGTCGCTTGTCGTATGAAAGATGGCGCCCTTCATCTCATACCCGGCGCGTAGTTCCGCCGCATTGGTCAGGTTACCGTTGTGGCAGAGCGCCATGGCACCCTTTGCATGATTCACCAGGAGCGGCTGGGCATTCCGCCTCTCCCGACTCCCCGTAGTACCGTAACGACAGTGTCCCACAGCCATTTCCCCGTCTTCCATATGGGATAGCCGCTCCGCCGTAAAGACGTCGGTTACGAGTCCCACGTCCTTGTGGCACGAGATAACCCCGTCCCGGTTCACCGCGATGCCACAGGACTCCTGTCCCCGATGCTGCAGGGCATAGAGGGCGTAATAGGCCTCGGACAGAACGCCGCCGCCATTTCTACGGAGAATTCCGAAAACGCCGCACTCCTCGTGCAGACTTTCAAAGGCCGGCATACTTACGCGCCCATCAGCCGGCGGCTGATTTCCTGATATGCTTCCTCAACGCCGCCCAAGTCCCGACGGAAACGGTCCTTATCGAGCTTTTCATGGGTTTTGCTGTCCCAGAAGCGGCAGGTGTCCGGGCTGATCTCGTCTGCAAGCACCAGCTCGCCATCAGCCGTGATGCCGAACTCGAGCTTAAAGTCGATGAGATCGATCCCAAGCGGAGCGAAATACGCCTGCAGAAGCTCGTTAATCCGCAGGGCATAGCGGGCAATTTTCTCCATAGTCTCGTCCGAAGCCCAGCCCATAGCCGCAATGTGATACTCGTTCACCATGGGGTCACCCAGCTCGTCGTCCTTATAACAGTACTCCAGCACGGTCTTACCGAGCTTCGTTCCTTCCGGCAGGCCCAGCCGTTTCGACAGGCTCCCTGCCGCCACATTGCGGACAATGACCTCAAGGGGCACGATGGAAACCTTTTTCACCAGCGTCTCCCGGTCAGACAGTTCCTCTATGAAATGAGTGGGGATACCATCCTTCTCAAGCATCCGCATGAGAAAGTTGGTCATGCGGTTGTTGATTGCACCCTTGCCCTCGATCGAGCCCTTTTTGAGCCCATTGAATGCTGTGGCGTCGTCCTTATAGGAGACAAGCACTACATTCGGATCGTCCGTCGCAAAGACCTTCTTGGCCTTTCCTTCATACAGCTGTTCGCGCTTTTCCATTTTTTCCCTCCTTGGGCATTGCCCTTCGTTTCTTTTGTTTACAGGAACCGGGAGGCGAGCGCCTCGTCCTTTGAAAGGACCGCCTTTCGCTGCTCTTCCCGCATCGCATCCAATTTTACCGCCAGGGTTTCTTCCTCCACTGCGAGGATCTCCGCCGCGAGGAGCGCTGCGTTTTTCGCCCCATCTACGGCAACAGTTGCCACAGGCATTCCGGAAGGCATCTGAACCGTGGAGAGCAGAGCGTCCATTCCGTCAAACCGCTTTCCCGCCACCGGGATACCGATCACCGGCAGCGTCGTACGCGCCGCCAGCGCGCCTGCAAGGTGTGCCGCCATGCCTGCCGCTCCGATCAGGACGCCAAAACCATTTTTTCTCGCATTCTTCGCGAAATTCGCTGCCTCGTCCGGAGTTCTGTGCGCTGAAAAAACATGTGCTTCAAAGGGGATCCCCAAACTGGAAAGAGTCTGAAAAGCCCCCTCCAGTACCGGAAGATCGCTGTCGCTTCCGAGGATAACCGCCACTTTTTTCATTCCTATGCCTCGCTTTCAATCGTTCGGAAAATAAGAAGAGACTGACATATATGGTCAGCCTCTCATTCCGCAGTTTGGGCGCATTTCAGGTGAGAACCCGCGCATTTGAGAAGGAAACCGCGCATTTCCCCACCGCCTTTCCGAACATTCACGCGGATTCTACTCTAATCATTCGGAACTGTCAAGCCATTTCTCCCGATTTCTGCTTTCGATAGCAATTTTATCCGGCACGGGAGCGTCTGATGCTACGGGAATGCCTGGCATAAAGGATTTCTAGCACGCAGCAGGTGCACCAGCCTACCGGATAACCGAGTGCCACCGCGAGTGGCGTATTCGCGATGAAACGCGTCATGATAAAGAGATAGACCTGACGGACGGCGACGAAGGAGAGAAGCATAATGACCATGGGTCCGCGGGAATCCCCGCGACCGCGCAGGGATCCGGCCAGCACATGGTTCACGCAGTTTGCAAGAAGGAAAAATGTGTTGGCCCGAATAAAGAGCACCCCCCAGCTGATCACCTGCTGATCCGCCGTAAAGAGACTGACCGATTGCGGAGCGAAAAGGCAGAGGAAAGCCGCAATCGCGCCGGTAACAGAAAGACATACGAGGATGGACGTCCTTGTCCCCTGATCCGCCCTCGCCTCCTGCCTGGCTCCAACGTTCTGGCTTACGAAAGTGGTGGAGGCCATTGCCATGCTCTGCATGGGCAGCATAATGAACTGATCGAGACGGTTATAACAACTCCAGCCCGCCATGACGGAAGATCCGAAAGCGTTTACGTAGGCCTGGACGAAGACGTTTGAAAAGGCCGTTATGACACTTTGGACACCGGCGGGAAGGCCTACAGCAACAATCCGCCGGACCACGTCCGGATCGATTCCCAGATCGTGCCATACCAGGCGGTAGATGTCCTTTGTTCGGGTGAGAAGCAGCAGGATGAACCCTGCGGAGATGAACTGGGAGAGGATCGTGGCGATTGCAACTCCCTCGATGCCCATATGCAGCGCAAGCACGAAAAAGAGATCCAGGAAGATATTCAATAAGCTGGTCAGGATAAGAAAAAGGAGGGGGCGGATGGTGTCCCCCACGGCCCGCAGAATTCCGCTGCCGATGTTGTAGATGAGAAGACCGGAAATGCCGGAGAAATAGATGCTGAGGTATATAGTGGCGTCCGCGAGCACATCCTCTGGCGTAGCCATGAAGGAAAGCATAGTACGGACGCCCGCAACGCCGATGATCGTGAAAACTGCGCAGCAGACAAAGGTAAGGGTTATCGTGGTTTCCACGGCGGTATGCAAATTCTCCATGTCCCGGGCGCCGAAACGGTTCGCGATCACGACGCCTGCGCCGACGGAAAACCCATTGAAGAAGAAAACCAGCATATTCACGATGACCGTAGTGGATCCCACGGCGGCCAGCGCTTCAGTGCTCACAAAATTCCCCACGACCCAGACGTCAACCGTGTTGTAAAGCATCTGGAATATGTTGCCCAGCATAAGAGGGAAGGCAAAAAGCAGGATCTGCCGTAGGATGGGTCCTTCCGTCATATCCCGCGCAGTGGATTTCTGTTTGTTCTGAAGCATGGACTTCCCGCTTTCTTCGGACGCCGTTTGAAGGCGTCAGCGTTCGGAAAAGAAGAGACCGAGGAGCACTAGACCTGCGCCGGACAGGGAGAGCGGCGTTACTGGTTCCTTCAGGATGAGTGCGGAGAAAACCATAGTCACAACAGGGGAGAGGTACAGCCATACGCCCGTCTTCACCGGCCCCAGAATGGAAACCGCCCTCCCCCAGAGAACATAACAGAGGGCGCAGGCAACGATCCCTAGATACGCAAAGAGCAAGATCGTCCACGGCCGCATGAGCGCAGCAGGATTCCATCCGGGACGGAAAACGAGGCTGGCTGGAATCATGAACACGAGCCCCCAGAAGAAAACCCTTCGTGTAACCAGCAACGAATCATACCCCCAGGCATTGATCCTGCGTAATAGCAGTGAATAAACTGCCCATGAAACGGCAGCCCCCAAAACCAGCAGATCCCCAAGAGGATTCATATGCAGACGCGCCCCGTTCAGGCTGACCAAGGAAATGCCTGCAATGGCAAGGACGAAACCCAGCAGGAAAGAGCGTGAAAGACGTTCTCCGCCTCCGGAAAGAACCATCGCAAAAATGCCGGTGAACAGGGGCGCGGCCGCAATGATAATGCCCACATTGGCCGCCATGGTGAACATGAGTGCCGTGTTTTCGAGAAGAAAATACAGCGTCACCCCGGTCAACCCCGCCACGGCGAAGATTCCCTCCTGTTTTTGCTCTTCGAGCCGTATCCGGTGCGGGCGGAGAGCTAGGAGCGTGAGGAAGCCCACCGTAAAGCGGATTAGGATGATAGCGACGGCAGAAAAATCGGAAAGAAGAATCTTTGTAGCAATGAAGGTGCTCCCCCAGACGAGGATGCAGACAAGGGCTGAAAGATGCCCCGAAAGCGTTCTGTTCAAATCTGTCTCCCAATTCGATGGATTTTCAGCCGGTATTCATTCTGAAACCGGTCTACGCGGTAAAAAGCTGATGCGCCAAAGATCAGGCCTTCGGAAGCGGCCAATCCACGAAAGCGCTTCCAAAAGCGTTGATTACCCTGGTACCATGGTACTCCCGTTCCCGGCGGAAATCAAAACGGTAGTTCTGATGGACGTGGCCGTGCACCATGAGCGCAGGATGGTACCGGTCCATCAAATTCAAGAAACAGGAAAAGCCCCGGTGGGCCAGGTCGTCGTCGTCACCGACACCCTTGGCCGGGGCGTGTGTCAGGAGGATATCAAATCCACGGCGATACAGGAGCTCAGGAGCGCGTTTCAAGATGCGCATTTTCATCTGTCGCTCCGTGTACTGATGGGCCCCCAGATTATAGCGCATGCAACCCCCAAGTCCCAGGATGCGGATGCCCTCGTGGACGACCAGCTTGTCGTCCACGCAGACGCAGCCCTCTGGGGGCTCGTTTTCATACCGTCCGTCATGGTTGCCGTGGATGTAGAAGATAGGCGCGTGTGTGAAACAGGTGAGGAAGGAAAGATACGAAGCCGGAAGGTCGCCGCAGGAACAGACGAGACCTACGCCTTCCAGTTTTCTTCTGTCCAGATGCTCCCACAGGGTTGGGACAGGTTCGTCCGCCAGAAACAGGATTTTCATGCTGCGCCTCCCTTCTCCTCCGTTCTTCCGCTTAGTCTTCTGGTTTCGCTGCGCGGATGCCCTGCAGGGATACAAGCTGTCGGGCCGTCGGGGTCAGCTGCGAAAGAGTTGGAATTGTGCCTTCCACATTTGGCAGCAGCCAGTCCATGCCAATGATTTCGGCGCGGTTCAGAATGGCGTCTTTATCACAACGGGGCACGCCGTCCCGGTCGGAGAGTGGACCGGCGAAGGGCTGGAAATTTCCCTGCTTGATCTGTCCCTGCGTAAGCTCCGCCAAGCGGCGGAGACCCGCGGGGAGGCGCTCGGAATACACAAGGTCGATGGCGCCAGTGGACATGCCCATGTAGTAGTTCATAGCCCGGTCCCAGTTCTGTTCACCCTCTTCCGCATAGGCACCGGTAATGACGGAGCGGATGACGCTTTCGTACAGCCGCTTCCAGTTCCAAACGGGCATGGCGAGGTTGCGGATGCGCCCATCCTCCGCGAGGTCATACACGCCGAAAGCGCGACTCTCCAAGATGGGGGCACGGATATCCCGGCTGGAGAAGACGTGCACGCCCCGTTCCGCCAAGGCTGCCTCCGGATCGTGATCCGGCAGGGTGGACCAATCGAGCAGCACTCGGACACGAGGATTGGTCGCCTCTGCGCCCAGGGCAAAAGCATTTACGCTGGCGGGCGTGCCATAAATCGGGTAATCCGCTATATACCCAACGAGATCGTTCTCCGCCATAGCGCCTGCGATCATGCCAAGGATGAATTTCGCCTCATAGATGCGCAGGTAATAGGAGCGCACGTTGTGATAGCTGGCCAAGAGGGAACAGTTCAGGATTTTTGCTTCCGGATGCAGCGCACTCTCACGGATGCAGGCCTCCAGAAAGACGGGAGAAGTGGCGAAAATCACCGTGCATTTGTCTGCAATCATCTCCTCAATGACGGAAGCCGCCTCCTCCGGGGAAATGTCGCTCCTCGCGATGGACTCCACCCGGGTCCCGAAGACGTCCGACAGGGCCTCCCGTCCCAACTCGTGCCAGTAAGTCCAGCCGCTTCGTTCCGGCGCGCTGTTATAGAGGAACCCGCAGCGAACGACGGACGGCTGCCGGCGCAGAACGGACTGAAGAAAGCCAGGCTTTTCTTCTGAAGCATGGGAGAGCAGCGCGGCTGGTTTTCCAGCGACTGCAACCTGGAACTCCGGACGAATACGCTCAAGGTCCCGCTTCATTTCCATGGGTGTTTTCCCGATGGTCTCCTGATAACCAAAGATCTCGAGATAAATCAGCATGGCGTCGGAAGCCCACATGGGCGGATTTTTCCCGAAAATCTCTCCATAAGCCTGGCAAAAGCGATAATAGCACGAAGTGAGGTCAAAAACGGCCTCTGCCGGCCAAGGTTTTCCCCGCTTCTGCCCCGCCAGAGCAATGAGACGAGCAAAGCCACCCTCCCTGCTGAAATACAGGGAGCTGATCTTCGTGTCCGCATAGAAGGACAGGTATTCCTGATAAACGCGGTAGCGCTCGCTATCTTCCGGTTCCGGAAGGATGCGTGTCACGTCCGCCTCCATATAGGGAGCATCCACGCGCCGGGAGACACTGACCCGCTTATTTCCCTCCACCACATAATACTGGTGATAGTATTCATAGGCGATGATGGGTTCTCGCAGTCCTTCCTCCAAAATGCTGTCGTACAGTGTCGCCCACTTAGAGGAAAACTCGGTTCCCGGTTCCAACAGTGGCAGAAATCCATAGGTGAAAGCATTCGTTCGTCCTCTCGTCGCGGTCCCCACGATATCCGACACGGGAATCTGCACAATGCCCAAGTGCACGTGAGACAGCCGCTCATATCCAGGCAAAAGATCCGCCAGGACCGGAAGGTATGGATCCTGCCCCGCGTTTTTCCGTGCCCGTGTCTCACGGATGCCATCCCGTTGCGCAGCATAATAATTCTCAATGGTCATAAAGCTCCTCCAATCCAGTTTACCGGGTTTTATCATATACCGCTTTACAGCAGAGGTGCAATAAGTCGCAGTGCCGTTTCATACAGGCGTGTGCGGAACTTCCGCGGCTCCAGCGCCGTTTCGGTCATCTCCCGGCATTCCGGGAAGAGGGTAAGAAAATCCTTCTGTATCTCTGCGATAGCGGGGCATCCGATAAGGAGAACCGCATCCTCGAAATTGTTGGAAAGGGAGCGGTAATCCAAGTTGATGGTTCCGCAGACGGCAACCTCTCCGTCCGCCACACACTGCTTCGCGTGGCAGAAGCCTGGCGTGTATTCATAGAGGCGTACGCCGGCTCTCGCCAGCCTCCGGTAGTTCGAACGGGTCACCCGATAGGTCAGTTTCTTGTCCGGGATGCCCGGCGTCACGATCCGCACGTCCACCCCGCGTCCTGCCGCCAGACGAAGCGAATGAGCCATCTCGTCCGTAATGACGAGGTATGGCGTTGTAAACCAGCAGGTCTTCCGGGCCCCATTGATGACGGAAAGGTAAATATCCTCCCCGAGATCCTTGTCTCCCAGAGGCCCATCCCCGTAGGGCTGCACAAAACCTTCCGCGTCTATTGCCGGAACCTTGGGAAAATAGGCGTCCAGCTGCCCGTTATCCTCATCCCCGTCCCGGATGGCGTTCCACATTGTGAGAAACAGCCGCGTGAGGGTAGCTACCGCTGGCCCTTCCAAGCGAACTCCGGTGTCCTTCCATCTGCCGTAGGGTTCCTTTAAATGGAAATACTCGTCCGCCAGGTTATAGCCACCTGTATAACCCACACGTCCGTCGATCACCGTGATTTTCCGGTGATCCCGATTGTTCATGAAGATATTGGCCACAGGAAGCATTGGATTGAACACGCGACACCGGATCCCATCCTCTTCCATACGACGGATGAAATCCCAGTTGATGAAGAAGATAGAGCCGATGTCATCGTAAAAGAGGCGCACCTCCACCCCAGCACGCGCCCGCTCCTTCAGAATCTCCCGTACGCCGGCAAAGGCTTCCGAATCCTCAATGGCATAGTATTCCATGAAGATGTATCGCTCCGCCTGTGCGAGATCCCGCTTTAGATCCTCAAGGCCCTCTGTCGCGTCCGCGTGAAACCGCACGTCCGTTCCAGAGAAAAGCGGAAATCCGCCGGTATTCGAGAGATAATGCGCAATCCCCGCCGCCCGTGGATGCATGCCCGCGAGCGCCCACTGCGCTTCCTCATCCGATGAAACATACGGAGCGAGTTCGACCGCCATCCGGGAGAATCTCCTGCGCATCGCCCGCGAACCACCAGAGAGGCCTATAAGCAGGTACAACAGCACGCCAAGGAGAGGGAAGGCGATGATCAGCATCATCCAGGTCAGCTTCATAGCCGCGTGTTGTCTTCGTCCGTAAACGGCGATCGCCACAAAAAGAGCGAGCGCGCTCAGTGCTGTGGAGATCCAGGTCGCCCGCTGGGAAAGGGTGTTGCCGAGAAGGAAAAGCCAGCCGACCTGAAACACGATGGCAACAACGGCAAAAAACAGGCGCAATGCACCGTTTTTCACATATGCCTTTCTCTCCAGTGTCCGCCGCTGCGTTTTCATAATCGTTCAAATCCTCCGCGTCTGGTCGGCGCTTTTGCCGCCATTCAGTTCTCCCTTGCGATCCCCTTCTCCGGGGTAAAGCCTTCCCCCAAGACCTCGTGCACGTCGCAGACGGTCACAAAAGCGTCCGGATCGACCTCCGCAACAATCTTCTTGAGATGCGCTGCCTGCATGCGGGAAACGACGCAGACGAGCGCGCCGATCTCCGCGCCAGAATAGGCGCCTCGAGCGGATATCTCCGTCGCACCCCGGTCCATTTCAAACAGGATCCGTTGCCGGATTGTCTCCTTTTCCCGCGTGATAATGAGGAACTGCATAGCAGTATTCAGGCCCTTGATGATCATGTCCATAGCTCTTGCGGAGACGAAGCAGGCAAGAAGCGCCAGCAGCCCCGCCCGGAAGCCGAAACGCAGCGATGCCACGAAGATTACCATTCCATCGATCGCAAGCAGGATCGAGGGGATGGACAGAAAAGGCAGGCGGGCGTGCAGCATACCTGCTGCCATGTCCGTTCCGCCTGTGGTCGCTCCTCCGCGCACCACGAGCCCCAAACCGACGCCCATGAGCGCTCCGCCGAACAGCGCAGCAAGCAGCATATCCTCCGCCAGATCCCGCACAGGAAGCAGGTCGATGAATGCAGACATCAGGGTCATAGCCGCAAAGGAACGCAGGGCGAAACGCCAGCCCACACGCCGCCAGCCAAGAAGAAACAACGGCACGTTAATGGCAAAGCTAAGTAAACCGACTGGAAGCCCCGTAAAACTCGAAAGCACCTGTGCGAGGCCCGTCACGCCGCCCGGCGCCAAGTCATGGGGCAGAAAGAAAAAGGAAAAGGACGATGCCGCAACCAGCGTCCCCATGAGCACCAGTACGTAATCCCGCAACAACCGAGTATTTTCTCCTTTCAGATGATCCAGTTGCATACGGTCACCCTTTCCCTGTTTCAGTTTCATTCCAGAGTTACTCCAGTTTCAGATGCTCTTCAAGGTCCCAGGCCGTCATAGCCCGAGCGCCTTTATCCGCCTGCGCCGCCTCCCCAGCTTTCCCGTGCCAGTACGCGCCCAGTCGGGCCGCGTCATAGGCGGGAAGCCCCTGGGCCATTAGGCCGGCGATGAGCCCTGTTAGCACGTCGCCGCAGCCTCCGGTCGCCATGCCGTCACAGCCGGTCAGGTTCATGGACAGGTCCTCTCCTTGGGCGATCACTGTCGTTGCCCCTTTAAGAAGGACGCAGGCATCCGTTTCCTGGGAAAGCTTCCGCGCCGCTTCCACGGGATTTTCCGTCACTTCCGCCACGGAGATGTGCAGTAGCCGTGACATTTCCCCAGGATGGGGCGTCAGCACCGTGTTTTCACCACAGAGGCCGCCGTGCTCCGCGAGCAGGAACAGCCCATCCGCATCCACGACCTTCGGTGTATCCGACTCCACGAGGTCGAGAATGGCCAGCCAGCTCTCCTCCGCCCGCCCGAGTCCCGGGCCGAGCGCCAGAGCTGCCTTCCCCGCAGCCAGCTCCGCAAGGGGCTCCGCAGCATCCACACCCAGATGAGGCCCCATTGAAACTGCCCGCGCCATAGCGCAGGGAACGAGCGTCTGCGCGGCAGACAGCACCGGAAACGGGCAGGCCAGAGTAGCAAGCCCCGCACCGCTCCTCAGGGCAGCAGAGGTGCAGAGGCAAGCTGCACCTGCCATTCCCTCACTTCCCGCCACGCAGAGAACATGTCCGAAAGATCCTTTATTTGCATCCCTTTCCCGGGTGGGGAGCAGCGCACGCGCGTCCGCCTCTTCCAGTGCGTCAACACCGAGAGCGCCATCCCACTCTTGCAGAATGCCAATATCCGCGATGATAAGCTTTCCGGTATACGCCCGTCCAGGGAAAAGCAGGTGCCCGTGCTTCGCCCGGTGAAATGCAACCGTCACGCACGCGCGGACCGCCTCCCCCGGGATATGTCCCGTCGCTCCATCCACTCCGGAGGGCAGATCCACGGCGACAATGGGCAGAGCGCTCTCATTCATCCTCCGGATCGCGGAGAGCGCCGCTCCCTCAGGCGCGCGGGAAAGCCCCGTGCCGTAGAGCGCGTCCACCACAGCCCGACATCCCGCGGGGATCTTCGGCGCCTCACCGTAGAGCACCTTCATAACGGCGCCTCGCCCGTTGAGAAGCGCCGCGTTCAGCCCCGCATCTCCCGTCATCTGGGAAGGACTGCGCAGAAGCCAGACCTCCGCCCTGCCGCCCCGCTGCATCCACAGGCGTGCCGCTGCGCAACCGTCGCCTCCGTTGTTTCCGCCCCCGCATACGAAGAGCACAAGGGTACCAGGGGATACGAGTGCTTCCAATTCCCGTACTACTGCCAGCGCGGCATGTTCCATCAGCAGCAGGGAAGGGAATCCCGTCCCATCAAGGAAACCGCGCTCCATTTCCCTCATGTCCTGCGGCGAAATCGTCCGGATCATATGACACTCCTTTTGTCTTATCCGACCAGTACGGCAAAGGCCGCCGCCATGCCCTCCTCATGGGAGAGCGATAGCAGGATTTCCTTTCCGCCCAGTTCTCGCAGTTTCTCCTCCGCCGCCCCGGAAAGCTGCAGATACGGCCTTCCCCCCGATTCATATGCAACCCCGATCTGTTCCGGCATCACGCCCGAGGAAAAGCCGGTTCCGAGAGCCTTAGCCGCTGCCTCCTTTGCCGCGAAATACGCCGCTGCCCTCTCCGCCGCGGTCCTGCCTGTTCGCTCCGCGATATGTGCCCGTTCTTCCTGCGTGAATACCCGCGCAAGAAAATGCTCCTTCGCGATGGCCTTTTCCATGCGGGTAACGCCGCACAGATCCATCCCGATCGCCAGCACCGCACCGCAAGCCACATCCACCCCTCCGCTTCCCATGTTTTCAGGCAGAGTATATCAAAACGGCGGCAGGGTTTCAAGGCAGCACACAGGGACGGAGGGCGAAAATCTCCTTACATCGGCTTATTTTAGCTTGGCTTTCCGTGTCTTTCTTCTGGCATGCTTTTTATTTGAGCAAGTGCATGTTTTTGGCATTATGAAAGCATGTCATATAATAACCATTTTTCATGTTTTCAGATCATTTTAGATAATCTATTATCTGGAAAGCTGAAATGAAAAGAAAAGCACGGGAAACCGTGAGGAGGAGATCAACCTGCCGCTTACAAGATGAATCCGCGGGATCCAGAAGCGGCTCGGCATCTCCCAGAAGCGTATGAGCGAAATAAGCGGAGCGAGTTAAGGCCGCCTCAAGCGTTTCGAAACGACAGGACAGATATCGCTTCTCTC
>JAIKWN010000280.1 GCA_024684665.1 Clostridiales bacterium
CTGCCGGTTTCCGCCGCGCTTCACCGCTTCCATCAGCAGGTTTTCCGTGGCGATAAAGGGCATATACTCCCGCAGCGTCGCCTCGATGATCTTCTCGTTCACCCGGATGCCGTCGGAGATGTTCCGCACCAGGCGCAGCACGGCGTCAGCGCACAGGAAGCCTTCCGGCAGGGAAATCCGCCGGTTGGCGGAGTCGTCCAGCGTGCGCTCCATCCACTGGGTGGAGGCCGTCATCGCAGCGTTCTGGGGCAGGGTCATCAGGTAGCGGCTCAGGGAGCACACGCGCTCGCTGCGCATGGGATTTCGCTTGTACGCCATCGCGGAGGACCCGATCTGGGTGCTCTCGAAGGGTTCTTCCAGCTGCCGGTCATGCTGCAGCAGGCGCATGTCGTTCGCCATGCGGTAGCAGCTCTGGCCGATCGCGCTCAGCACGTTCAGGATGCGGCTGTCCGCCTTCCGGGGATAGGTCTGGCCGGATACGTCAAACCGCTTCTCAAATCCGAAGGTCGCCGCGATCCGGCGGTTCATTTCGTCAATCTTCGCCGTGTCGCCCTCAAACAGCTCCATGAAGCTGGCTTCGGTACCGGTGGTGCCGCGGCAGCCCAGGAACGGCAGGTGGTCGATCACGAAATCGATTTCCTCCAGGTCGGTCATGAAATCCTGCAGCCACAGGGACGCCCGCTTGCCCACGGTCACCGGCTGGGCCGGCTGGTAATGGGTGTATCCGAGGGTCGGGATCGCCTTCGTCTTTTCGGCAAAGTCGCACAGGTTCTTCATCACGCCCAGCAGGCCCTTGCGGATCAGCTTCAGCGCGTCACGGTAGATCACCAGGTCGGCGTTGTCCGTGACGTAGCAGCTCGTGGCGCCCAGGTGGATGATTCCCGCCGCGGAGGGCGCCGCCTTGCCGTAGGCGTACACGTGCGCCATCACGTCGTGGCGCACTTCCTTTTCACGCAGGCGTACGCACTCATAGTCGATGTCCGTGATGTGCGCTTCCAGCTCGGCCACCTGCTCCGCCGTCACCGGCAGGCCCAGCTCCATCTCGGCGCGGGCCAGCGCGACCCACAGCTTCCGCCAGGTCTGGTACCGGGTGTCCTGGGAAAACAGCGCCAGCATCTCACTGGACGCGTAGCGGGATCCCAGCGGGGTTTCGTAACGGTCTGTCATCTCTTATCCCTCGCTTCCGGTCCGGCGGATAATGCTCTCCCGTTCCGGGCCGACGGAAATGTATACGAACGGCCGGCCGATGGCCCTCTCCACCATGTTCACATAGGCTTTGGTTTCTTCCGGCAGCTCGTCCCAGGTCCGGCAGCCGCTGATGTCCTGCTTCCAGCCCGGCACCTTCGCGATCACGGGTTTGCAGTCGTCCAGTACGGCCGGGAAGGGGAACTTGTCGGTTTCCTTCCCGTCCAGTTCATACTTCACGCATACGGGAATCTCGTCCATGCCGCTCAGCACGTCCAGCTTGGTCAGCGCCAGCTCCGTCGCGCCCTGCACCCGCACGCCGTAGCGCGTGGCCACCAGGTCGATGGGGCCCACCCGGCGCGGACGTCCGGTCTTGGCGCCGTATTCATTGCCCGCCTGGCGCAGCGATTCGGCTTCCTCGCCGAACATTTCGCACACGAACGGGCCTTCGCCCACGCAGGTGGAATACGCCTTAACGACGCCGATCACCTCGTCAATTTTGGCGCCGGGCAGGCCGGAGCCGATCGGAGCATATGCCGCCATGGTATTGGAGGAGGTCGTGTAGGGATGGATGCCGTAATCGAGATCGCGCAGGGAACCGAGCTGCGCCTCAAAGAGGATGCTCTTGCCCTGCTTCTGCGACTCCTTGAGGAAGAGCCCGCTGTCGCAGACAAAGGGGCGAATCCTTTCGCAGTATTCGTTGATCCAGCATTCGAGCATTTCTTCCGTGTAGGGCTCCGCGCCGTAGACCTTTGTCAGCGTGAGGTTCTTCCACTCCATGAGATCGCGAAGATGCGCCCTCAAGTGCTCGGGATAATCGAGCTCCCCCGCCAGAACCGTCTTTTTCTGATACTTGTCGGAATAGAACGGCGCTATGCCCTGCTTGGTGGAGCCGAATTTTTTGTCTGCAAGACGCCTCTCCTCGAGCTCGTCCATATCGCGGTGCCAAGGCAGAAGCAGTGAGGCTCTGGAGCTTATCATGAAGTTTTCGGGAGTGAGGAGCACGCCCTTTGAAGCTACCTCATCCATTTCCCTGACGAGGCTTTCCGGATCGACGGCGACTCCGTTGCCGAGTATATTCACGACTCCCTCGCGGAAAATGCCGGAGGGAAGCAGATGCAGCGCGAACTTGCCGCGCTCGTTTATTACGGTATGGCCCGCATTGCCGCCGCCCTGAAAGCGGACGACAATATCGTAATCATGGGTAAGAAGGTCGACCATTCGGCCCTTGCCCTCATCGCCCCAATTGATGCCGACTATCGCGCAGTTTGCCATGGGTTCGTCCTTTCAAAAATTCAGGTGCTCGTTGAGTCTCTTCATTACCTCGGCATAGGCGTCCTCGACGCCGCCGAGATCGCGGCGGAACCTGTCCTTATCGAGCTTTTCATGAGTCACGGAATCCCAAAGCCTGCAGGTATCGGGGCTGATCTCGTCGGCGAGTACGATTTGCCCGTCGCTCGTTTTGCCGAACTCGAGCTTGAAATCGACGAGAGTAACGCCGCAGCTTGCCCAGAATGCCTTGAGATTATCGTTTACGGCGAAGGCGAGGCGCTTGATCTCCTCGATCTCGTCACGGGTGGCAAGCTTTAAGGCGATGGCGTGATATGCGTTCATGAGCGGATCGCCGAGCTCGTCGTTCTTATAGGAGAACTCGATGGTGGGCTCGTCGAACACGATCCCCTCCTCCACGCCGAAGCGCTTGGCAAACGAGCCGGCGGAAATGTTTCGGATAATGACCTCAAGAGGCACTATGGAGACCTTTCTTACGACGGTGTCGCGCTCGGAGAGCTCCTCTACAAAATGCGTGGGAACGCCCGCTTTTTCAAGCATCTTCATAAGGCGGTTGCTCATCT
>JAIKWN010000281.1 GCA_024684665.1 Clostridiales bacterium
ATCTGTCGACTGTCTTTACCGGTAATATATCCCACATCGATTCCACCCTTCTATTTTTTCCCTTCTTTCTATATTCGACACACTTCCTCTTTTCCCTTTTGGTTTCTTCATCTTTTTTTAGTTTTCAGACAGTCTGACCAAAAAGCGGCTCCACAGTATTGATGTGCTGCGGAGCCGCTTTTGTTTTCCACTCTGCTGGTATGGGAACCCGGAGCATAGCATTGCTGTTTTGTTCCGTACGAATGGCCCTTGATTTCCTGCCCTAGGAAAATGGGAAATGGGAAAATGGGAAAATGATGAGCAAAAACGAAAAATAAGTATTGCGTTCTTCGCGGTCGTGTGGTATTATACATGACTGGCACATCCTTGTTCCGCATGAAAAATTGCGGAGCCAGAGTCCAAAAGGAGGTGAAAGGTTCATGAACAATTACGAACTGATCTACATCATCGATGCCGGTGTCGAAGAGGCAGCCCGCAAGGACCTCATCGAGAAGTTCAACGGCATCATCACCGCGAACGGCGGTGAAGTCGGCAAGGTCGAGGAGTGGGGCAAACGCCGCCTCGCTTATACGATCGACTACAAGACCGAAGGGTATTACGTGTATGTGACCTTCAGCGGCAGCCCCACGCTGCCCAGGGAGCTCTCCCGTAACCTCGGCATCAACGAGAGCATCATCCGCTCTCAGGTCGTAAAGATCCTGACGAAGAAGAGCGGCGTGAAGCCGCGTCCGGTTCGTGTCGCTCCGGCGGCGCCTTCTGTGGAAGAAGCGCCTGTCGCGGAAGCGGCGGAAGAAGCGCCTGTCGTGGAAGAAACCCCCGCGGAGGCCTGACGAACGGCTGACGAACACCATGATGAGGATGGAAAACGATGAATAAAGTGTTTTTGATTGGCAACCTGACCCGCGATCCGGAGATGCGTGCCACCTCCGCCGGCGTGTCAGTATGCAATTTCAGCATTGCGGTAAACCGCCGTTTCCGCAACCAGAACGGTCAGCAGGAAACAGACTTCTTCAATATCGTCGCCTGGCGGCAGCTTGGTGAGCTTTGCGGCAAGTACCTGATGAAGGGCAGGAAGGTAGCCGTTTCCGGCTCCATCCAGACCCGCACTTACGAGGCCCAGGACGGGACCCGGCGCAATGCCTTTGACATCGTCGCCGACGAAGTCGAGTTCCTGACGCCCGCCGGAGCCAGCACTCCCATCGGCGAGGCCCATGCCGCGCCTGGCGCTGCAGCTTCTCCTGCGAGCCCATCCCCGGCCATGAATGCAGCCCCGTCATCCATGCAGGCGACACCGGTCTTCGCCCCGGCAGCTACGGAGTTCACTCAGGTGGACGACGACGATCTGCCCTTCTGATTACGATTTTTGCCGAAAGAATGCCCGGCTTTTTCCCGGGCTGAAAGGAGTACTCCATGTCTGAGGATCGTCAGGCGCGCCGTCCCCGCGGCCGCAAGCCGCGCAGGAAAGTCTGCGCATTCTGCGTCGATAAGATCGAGTTCATCGATTACAAGGACTTCCGGGATTTGAATTCCCGTATGCGCCGCAACCTGAACGAGCGGGGCAAGATCCTTCCCCGCCGTATGACCGGCTGCTGTGCAAAGCATCAGCGCCAGCTCTCCGAGGCCATCAAGCGCGCCCGTGCCATCGCGCTTCTGCCTTATAGCGCCGACTGATTGTCTCCCTCCCTCCATTTCTGGGGGAGGGTTTTGCTTTACAGGAAAGGAGATCGTTTATGGAACTGCCGGAGGAAATGAAAAAGGCCCTGAATGAGGCCCGTGGCATTGTGGAAGAAACTGAAGAAAAGCTTGAGGAGAAGGCGGAGACCGCCGCAAAGAAAGCCGACGAAGAAGCCGGGGAACTGAAAGACGAGCTTTCTGCGGCAGGGGAAACCATTGCCGAAAAAGCAGAGGAAGCCGCTGCTGCCGCGAAGAGCGCTTTCTTTGGGCTGCGCGATAGAGTTCAGGCGGTCCTGGATGAGACCGAACTGGACGAAAAGGCTGGCGAGGCGGCGCGCAACCTCAAGGAAAGGATTCAGAGCCTGCTGGACGCGACGGATGCGGATGAGAAGATCGCGGAGGGCGCCAGGAGCTTTGGCGACAAGGTTAAAGAGACGCTGAACAAAACCGACCTCGACGAGAAGATCGCGGTAGGCGCGAAAGAACTTGGCGGCAAGGCGATGGAAGGAGCCCGCACGATCGGCGGCAAGGTGAAAGAGGCGCTGGACAAATCAGACCTGGACGAAAAGATCGCGGAAGGCGCGAAGAGCTTCGCGGACAAGGTCGGATCCTTTTTCTCCGGAAAGTAACGAACGGTTCTGAACACGGTTACTGCTGTTCCTGTCGCGCAATCCATTCCCTGCACTCAGCGTCCCGGCAGAAAGGCGCGCATATGCCTTCCGCGATGCGGTATGCCTCGCCGAAGACGGTTTCACGTCCGTTCTCGGCAAGAAGATAGCTGCCATCGCAGAGTACAAGGAACGTACGGCCGTAACTGTCTCCATATGTAATGTCTTCGAACAGCCGCCTGCCGTCAAGCAGGCGGTTTTTGACCATCTGGTAGTGGGGAAGAATCTGCGCCTTTGTGAGCGCAAGGCCGGGAAGGGAGCGGGGGAAGAAAGGATCCAGCGACTCGCCCGGCTCTTCCGGCTGGACGTACACCGTCTCCGCAGCGTTCATGCTTCCGGCGGAGATGCCAAGGACGACGCCGTTAAAGCCGGCCAGCTTTTCCCGCAGGGAGATCTCCGCAAAGAAACGGTTCTGTGTCGGCACATGCCCGCCGCCGAGGAGGATGAGCCCATACCGGGCGATGTCTTCCCGGGAGAGCATGCTTGATCGCCGGTCCCAGAGATCGAGGCAGGAGATCGGGATGCCGCTCTGCCGCAGCGCGTTTTCAAAGAAGGCGCGCATTTCGTCGTTCACGACAGAATCGTCCGGGAAGGCGGTGACGATGAGCGCTACGCTTCCTTCCGGGACCGCTGCGCGTAGCCGTTCCGGGAAACCGTTCATCGGGTCGAGCCCGGAGACCTGCCGGGAACCGTCCAGGGGTCCGGTGGGGCTGGAGGTCAGAAAAAGAATCATTTTGATGCTCCATAAATCGGGCGCCGTCTTTCGACGGCGCCCATGTCATCGGTTTAAAATCAGCGTTTCACGTTGAAGGCAGCCATGCCAGGATAGACAGCGGCGTCTCCCAGCTCGTCCTCGATACGGAGGAGCTGATTGTACTTCGCCACACGCTCCGTGCGGGAAGGCGCGCCGGTCTTGATCTGGCAGGTGTTGAGAGCCACGGCTAGGTCGGCGATCGTCGTGTCCTCGGTCTCGCCGGAACGATGGGAGGTGACGGCGGTGTAGCCGGCCTTGTGGGCCATCTTGATCGCTTCCAGCGTCTCGGAGACGGAGCCGATCTGGTTCAGCTTGATGAGGATCGCGTTGCCCGCTCCCATCTTGATGCCCTTTGCAAGGCGCTCGGTGTTGGTGACGAACAGGTCGTCGCCGACGAGCTGCACCTTGCCGCCCAGCTCGCGGGTCATCTCCTGCCAGCCTTCCCAGTCTTCTTCGTCGAGGCCGTCCTCGATGGAGATGATCGGATACTTTTCGACCAAGCTCTTCCAGTGCGCGATGAGCTCGGAGCTGGTGTACTCGGTGCCGGCCTTCGGCAGCTTGTAGAAGCCCTTGCCCTTTTCCTTGTCCTTCCATTCGGAGCTGGCGGCGTCCATGGCGAGCATGAAGTCGCGGCCGGGCTCGTAGCCGGCGGCCTTGATGGCCTCCAGGATGGTCTCGATGGTCTCCTCGTCGGAGGACAGGTTCGGCGCGAAGCCGCCCTCGTCGCCCACGGAGGTGGCGAGCCCGCGGCTCTTCAGGATCTTCGCCAGGGCGTGGAAGACCTCGGCGCACCAGCGCAGCGCCTCACGGAAGGTGGGCGCGCCGACCGGCATGATCATGAATTCCTGGGTATCGACGGTGTTGGTCGCATGCGCGCCGCCGTTCAGGATGTTCATCATGGGGACGGGCAGGCGGTTGCCGTTCACACCGCCCAGAAAGCGGTACAGCGGGATGTCCAGGCTGGCGGCCGCGGCGCGGGCGCAGGCAATGGACACGGCCAGGATCGCGTTCGCGCCCAGCTTGCTCTTGTCCTTCGTGCCGTCGAGGTCGATCATGGCCTTGTCGATGGCGTAGATGTCGCTGGCGTCCATGCCGACGATCTCTTCGCAGATCTCGTTGTTGATGTGATCCACGGCGGCAAGAACGCCCTTGCCGAGGTAACGGCCCTTATCGCCGTCGCGCAGCTCCAGCGCTTCGAATTCGCCAGTGGAAGCGCCGGAAGGCGCCATGCCGCGGCCGATGGTGCCGTCGTCCAGGACGACTTCGGCTTCCACAGTGGGATTGCCGCGGGAATCCAGAATTTCACGGCCGATGACATCGATGATTTCGAGATACATGGGAATCTCC
>JAIKWN010000012.1 GCA_024684665.1 Clostridiales bacterium
ACTTGCGAAAAAGGACTTGCAATCTTCCGAAAAGTATGCTAATATTACCGGGCGTTCAGGAAATCCGGGTGTGGCGAAGTTTGGTATCGCGCTTGAATGGGGTTCAAGAGGCCGCTGGTTCGAATCCAGTCACTCGGACCATCGTCGTCGCAAGCTTCATATCGCTTGCGGCGACGCTTTTTTGCGTCGCCGTGCGCTAATTCCGCTGCTCCTCCTCTCCAAATCGGACCCGCTGCGCTGGGCTCCGATTTGGCTTTTGGACGCAGCAAGTCTGTTTTGAACACTCAGACTAAAACCGTTGAGAGTCGTTGATTCTCAGCGGTTTTTGCTTTATGATAAGAGAGAAACATTGTGCTTATGTTTGAGTAACCGCCGCAGTTCGTTTCTCCCGTTCAGCGGCTGTATATCTATGAAAGGAGATACAAGATGAAAAGAAAAGGAATCCTGGCTTTCCTCCTTGCGCTCGCGCTTGTATTCAGCCTGATGCCCGCCGCCTTCGCCGCAAGCGAGGAGGCGATCGACGCGGCGGACAAGCTGCATGCGCTGGGCCTGTTCCAGGGGAAGGGGACGAACGAGGACGGCACGCCGAACTATGATCTCGACGCTGCTCCGACCCGGAACGAAGCGGTGACGATGCTGGTGCGCCTCCTGGGAAAAGAGGAGGAAGCCAAGGCCGGGACCTGGGACCTGCCCTTCACGGACCTGTCGGAGTGGGCAAGGCCCTATGTGGGCTATGCCTACGCCAATGGCCTCACCAAGGGGACGGGGGAGACCACCTTCGGCGGCGGCAGCCTCATCACTGCCACGCAGTATCTCACCTTCATCCTCCGGGCCCTGGGCTATGACAGCAGTACGGACTTCAAATGGAACGCGGCCTGGGAGCTGAGCGACGCGCTTGGTATCACCCAAGGGGAATATAACGCCGATTCCGCTTTTATTCGGGGCGACGTAGCGCTCATCAGCGTAAGCGCCCTCCAGGCGGCGCTGAAGGACGGCTCACAGACCCTTGCCGAGAAGCTGATCTCCGAGGGCGTATTCACCGAGGAGCAGTATAAAGATGCTTTCGGGGAAGAGCAGGAGCCTGAACCGGAGGAACCGATCATTTCAATCCCGGATGAACCGGGGCCTGACGTTTCTCCCACGGTGCTCTTTCTGACGAAGGATACAAAGATCCTTGACGGTGACGAAAACGTCATTATGATTCTGCCAGCTTTCACTGCTTGTCTGGTCGATATTCCGAAAAACAGCATCAATTTCCATTATCAGTTGGAAGATATAACGGATGGCAAGACAAGAGTAGTCGAAGAAGCTTGGGGCGGCTTTGAAGGAAATGCCCGCGCTGCCAGCCCACTGTGTCTGGGTCTTTGGTCGGAAGAATTGCTGCAGATGGAACACCGATATAGGCTGAAGATAGAATACGAAGATCTGCAATTCGAGATTATGGGTAAAGAATGTGTATATGAGTTTGAGTATCCCGTAGGAAGTATTGGATCTGCGGCACCGGTCCCGGAGGGCATTCATTGGAATGAAAAAGGACTTCCATCATGGACGGTCGAGGAAGAACCAAGCGATCCGTATTATTTCATCTATGTAGAAATTGATAACCAACTGAAAAGAGAGCGGAAGCAGCATTTTGTCAGTGGTTCAGCGTTCATGTTATACCCGGATTCTTCGGAGCAATACTTGATCGAAAAAATGGAAGAAATCAAAGCCCTTGGCGGAGAAGGCGCGGTCTATCGCTTCCGCATGAAATCATTCTCCATTAAGATCCATAACAGAAACCACAGTCTGTGGTCGGAATGGAGCGAGTGGTCGCCGCTGACCTGACCGCACAGGTAAAGCTGAAGACAACAGAAGGCTGGCCGCGGCGCGGTCAGCCTCCTTGTCACACTTGCCCTTTATTTCAAATACTTGTCGAAGAAGGGCAGCACTTCCATGCAGTTCTCCGTGCCCATGAAGGCCCCGTCGGAGTGGGTGCGCTCCGGGTAGAGGCGCAGATCCACCCGGTCCTTGCCGCAGACCTTCTCGATCTTCGCGGCCAGGAGGGTGCTGTTCTGCATGGGGACGATAGGGTCCTTGACGCCCTGCTGGATCATGGTGGGAGGGATGTCCTTGTGGACATACTGGATGGGGCTGATGAGGTGCAGCATGTTCATGTCCGAGGTGAAGGCTGCGCCCATGCCGGAGGCGGGGGCGCTTCCCTCCTTGGAGGGCGGCCCGCCGAGATTCAGGGCGGGGACGCCGCTCTCCTTTAGGAACGCATCCCGGTCCGCGTCCAGGATGCTGGGCCCGTACATGTCGACGATGGCCTGGACGGCGCTGCTGACGCCCTCCCAGCCATACTGCTCGCCCTCATATTCCGGATGCCCGGCGGTGAAGCCCACCATGAGGGTCAGGTGTCCTCCCGCGCTGTCGCCCACCATGCCGAAGCGGCCCGGGTCGAAGCGGTATTCCTCAGCGTTGGCGCGCGCCCAGCGGACGGCGGTCTTTACGTCAAAGAGGAACTCGGGGAACTTGACGCCGGGGGCCAGGCGGTAATCCACGGAAATGACGGCGTACCCGTATTGGATGGCGTCGATGATGCAGGGGAGGGCGCCTTCCCGCTTGTTGCCCATGCTCCAGCCGCCGCCGTGGACATA
>JAIKWN010000041.1 GCA_024684665.1 Clostridiales bacterium
TGACAGCGGCGGAGCCGAGCTGGCCTGCTGGCAGATGACCCTGATCTGCCAGCAGCGGTGGACGATCTACGATTACGATCTTGTTACGGACCTCGACTTTACTCCCGGCGAAGCCATTACGCGGCAGCACGCGACAGGGGACAAGAGCGAGACGCTCGTGGCGTATGACGCGGTGCTTCCTGAGGTTTCATCGCTTCCCATGACGAAGCTAACGGTCGGAGGGGAGACGCTGGAAGCCGGCTGCTCCGGCGCGCGCTTCACCGCCTCCATTGCGGGGGATACGATGACGCTGTATACCTCCGGGGCGGGGGACTGGCAGATCCGCCAGAGCGCCCTCGGAACCCTGAAGAAGAGCGGCATCCGTATCCTGCGCCTCATGGACGGGAACGGGAAGACCCGGGAACTGTCCACCGGTCTGGCCTTCGCGGGGCGGCAGTACGCGCTGCTGCGCGCGAAGGGACTCGTGTCGAAGGACTTCCTGCTGACAGCGGAGGAAGGCGGCTGGCGCGTCGAGGCGGACGGAAAAGTCTTCGATCTCGCGGAGGACGGGACCCTGATCCCGCGGGCGGGGGAGACGGAAGAGGAGGGCGCGGCATGAAAGCGAGAGCCGGATTTACGCTCCTTTCCCTGCTCCTGCTCCTCCTTGCCGCGCCGGCGTATGCCGCGGTATGGCAGGGGACGGTCACCGCGGCGGATACGCTGGAGATCCGCGCCAGTGCGGACGGCATCCTTAAAAGGCTGGACCTGAAAGTCGGCCAGCTGGTTTCGGAGGGCGAAACGGTCGGGGAGATCAAAAAGACGCTCGCCTTCTCCCCCGTGGACGGAACGGTGACGGCGGTATACGCCCGGGAAGGCGAAAAGCCGGACGGAGGGCTCGTGCTGACGATCGAGCCGACTCCGCTCTATACCGTATACTGCAGCGTCAAAAAGGCAAAGAAGAGCGTGGACAATACCCTCGTGCACGGGGGCGACCGCGTCTGGATCCGCTGCTCCCAGGACGGCTCCCATCGGGCGATGGGCCGCGTCATCCTGGTGGACGGGGACGAATACCGGGTGGAAGTGACGGGGGGCGATCTGTTCGTCGGGGAGGCCGTGTTCGTTTACCGGGAAGGAAGCTTCTCGGATGCGGATCTCATCGGGACCGGAACCGTCCTGCAGACCGAGGCGGTCAAGAGCCAGACGGACGGCGTCGTGCTCTCCCTCGCGGTTTCCGCCGGGGAGAAGGTGGAGCGGGGGCAGCTTCTCTATACCGCGGCATCCACCGAACGTACGGACGTCGTGAGCCGCGTTTCCGGGTGGGTGACGGCGCTCTCCGCGGCGGAAGGGGATTCCGTGAAAGAAGAGGCGGCGGTGGCCAGGGTGGCCACGGAGGTCCGCATCACGGTCACGGCAAATCTCTCCGACCGGGCGGCCCTGCGGGCCGGAACGCAGCTGCGCTGCTGGCGTGCGGACGATCCGCATACGCTGATCCCCTGCCGCGTCGCCCGGGTGCTGACGCATACGGGCAGCGAGGAGATGACGGCGGAGCTCGTTCCCTTGGACGGGGAACTCCTCCCGCTTGGAATGACCATCGGGGTCACGGATGAGAAGGAATAAAAAACGCCGGCAGGGAATGCCGGCTTGAAGGGGGAAAAAACTTATGCATGAGGTGATTTCGTTTTTACAGGGACTGGTGGCGACTCTGGCGGAACTGTGCATCCCGCTGGTGCAGCTGGTTGGTATCGTTATCCTTGTGATCAGCGCGGCGAAGAGCGTCGCCGCGTACGTCCGCGGGGATGAGCACGTCGGGGTGCAGCTTGCGCACGGCCTGGCGCTCGCGCTGGAATTCCTGCTCGGCGCGGAGGTGCTGCACATCGTCCTCGCGCACGACTGGAAGGAGCTCGGCATCCTCGGCGTTGGCGTCGTGATCCACATCCTGCTGACGATGCTGCTGCACAAGGAAGTCCAGGAAGGCAAGGAGAAGTAAGCGAAGCAATCTGTACAATATCGGCTGCGCCGGGAGCGGTTTTTCCGCTGCCCGGCGCGCGTCGTCTCAGCCCGCCAGGAAGCCCTTTCCGATGATCTCGCTGGAGTTCGTGATCTGGATGAAAGCGCCCTTTTCCCGCTCGCGGATGAAGTTGCGCAGGCGGACCGCCTGTCCCGGTTTCATGGCTGCCATAACGACAGCCTTTTCCTGATGGGAGAAGGCGCCCTCCGCCCGGTAGACCGTGGCGCTGCGGTTCAGTTCCCCGATGATGAAGCGGCAGATGGGTTCCGGATCGTCGCAGACGATGGTGAAGCATTTATTGCGGTTCATGCTCTCGATGACGCTGTCGATCCCCATGGATTTCCCGATGAGGCCCAGGAGAGAATAGAGCCCCGTTCCCGGCCCGAAGACGAAGAAGGCCATCACGACGGAGGCGGCGTCCACGAAGAGCAGGGCGGTGCCGATGTGGATGCTGGTGTATTTCTGCAGGATCATGGCGATGATGTCCGTGCCGCCGCTGGAGGCGGAGATGTTGAACAGGATCGCGGAGCCGATGGCCGGGCAGGCGATGGCGAAGATGAGCTCCAGCAGGGGTTCGCTTGTGAGCGGCGCGCTCATGGGAAAGAGCCGCTCGAAGACGATGAGGCTGACGGACATGACCACGGTGGCGAAGACCGTGCGCGTTCCGACCGAGCGGCCGAGGAAGATGAAGCCGACGACCAGGAGCGCGTAGTTCACGATGTTCGTGAAGTCGCTGGCGGAGATCCCCGTGAGGGCGCTGACCACCGTGGACAGTCCGCTGACCCCGCCGAAGGCGAAGTGGTTCGGGAACTTGAAGAAGTACACGCCCACGGTCATGAGTTCCATGGCCGCGAAGATGATGAGATAGTCCCGCATGGTTTTCTCCGCGGGCGTCATTTCCCGGGCGCGCCTCTTCTCCGCCCGGGCGTGCATCTGTTTTTCCGCCTCCGCGTGGTGCTGCATGGATCGTTTCCTCCCGATCATACGGCGGTCCTGACAGGCCGCCGGTTTTGTATTCTGTGGACAAGTACCCGGCTGATTGTACCAGAAGCGGCGGCGGGGAACAAGCCCCGGGAATTCGTTCTATTCCTAAAAAATCATAATAATTACTTGCAATATGTGTGAAAGGTATAGTATAATAACAATGAATTATTATGCCGAACAACAAGGGAGGTACAGGTATGAACAAATGGCGCATCGCGGTATTGCTTTTCCTGGCGGCACT
>JAIKWN010000052.1 GCA_024684665.1 Clostridiales bacterium
GTTCCCCGTTGCCGCGGTCGGCCTCGATCACGGGCATATTTACGGAATGTGCAACGGACTTTCGGAGGCGGGTGCGGATGTCGCCTTTGTCTATGATCCCGATTCTGTGAAGGTCGAGGCTTTCCGAGAGAAGTTCCCGAACGCAAAACCGCTCGGGAGCCTGGAAGAGGCGCTTTGCGCGCCTGTTAGGATGATCGCTACTGCCGCCGTCCCAGCGGACCGTGCTGGGATTGCGCTCGCCGCGATGGCGCATGGCAAAGACGCTTTTTCGGATAAACCGGGCCTCACAACACTTGAGCAGGCAGCGGCATTGCGCGCGGCAGCAAAGGAAACGGGACAGCGCTTTTTTATCTATTTCAGCGAGCGGCTGCACGTTGAAGCATCCGTCCTTGCGGGGAAAATGATTCGGGAAGGTGCTGTAGGGAAGGTCGTGCAGGTCATGGGGTGGGGTCCTCATCGCCTCTCCGAGCTAACCCGGCCCGCCTGGTTCTTCGATCCAGAGCGGTATGGAGGCATCCTGACGGACATTGGCTGCCACCAGATCGAGCAGATCATGTATTTTGCCGGCGCAGAGGATGCTGTGATCGAAAAAAGCCGTGTGGCGAACTATGCGCATTCCGCGCATTCGGCGTTTGAGGATTACGGTGACTGCTTGTTGCGCTGCTCCAACGGAGTCGCCGGCTATTTCCGCGTGGACTGGTTCACGCCGGACGGATTAGGCGCATGGGGCGATGGACGAACCTTGATTGTCGGTACGGAGGGGACGCTCGAAATCCGGAAGTATATCGACCTCGCAAACAGCCGGGAAGGGGATCACGTTTACCTCGCTGACGGAAAGGGGGAGAGGCACATCGAAGCTGCCGGAACCTGCGGTTTCCCATTCTTCGGACAGATGATCCGGGACTGCCTGGACGGAACGGAAACTGCCATGAAACAGGAATACGTTTTCCGCGTCATGGAGCTTGCGGTTCAGGCGCAGCGGGATGCGGAGAGGTTCTGAGAAAAGCGTAATCGGGAAAAACGACAGAATTAGCGGAATGAGATCGATTCATACCGTTTCAGGCAAAGAAAACGTCGGCTTTAATGCGAAACCGGCGTTTTTTCTGTGACCACTTTACTTGGCGTTGGGCAATGGGAGTTGCGTTTATCCTGAAACTGATTTATCTGTTCCGGTTTCCATGGATAGAGCGGCTCCCCTCGGCGTCAGGGAGTTTCCATAGCCGATCACATCGTGAACGAGAATTTCCTTGTGTATGCCCTTGGGAAGGAAGCAGCGCTCCCCTGCAGGATTGATGCGCACACGATCCCCGGCGGAGGAAAGTGTTTCTGTGGAGACAAGGATCTGTCCGCCGCCTGAAAGGCTTTCGATGCGTTCGGCAAGGTTCACGTTTCTTCCAATCATATCATATTTCGCGCGGGTGGCGGAACCTATGGTTCCGAGGACTGCTTCCCCTGTATGGATGCCAATGCCCACCCCAATTATCGGGTATCCTTGGGACCGGTTCCATTCGTTTACCGCCTCCATCCGACGCTGCATAGCTACGGCGCAGGCGACAGCTTCTTCCGCAGCATCGGCGTTTTCCCGCGGAGCGCCGTAGACAGCTACGATCGCGTCGCCGACGAATTCAAGGATGTTGCCCCGCCATGCGTTCACGATCTCGATCATCTCTTCCAGATAGTGATTCAGCATGCGGATAAAGTCCATGGGAGCCATGCGCTCGGAGAGATCCGTAGAGCCCCGGATGTCGGAAAACAACATCGTCACGTATCGCAGCTCACCCGCGATGGACAGGGTCTCTTTCTCACGCATCAGCGCCTCCAGTACCTCGTTCGTGAGAAAACGACCGAGGGCGCTTCTGATAAACAACTCCCTGGCCGCAAGATTTTCCCGTAGTGCACGGTTCTCTTCCCGGAGGGCGGAAAGCTCCTCCGCCTGCCCGGGATGCTCTCTGTCGGCGTTCTGTCCATTCACAGGTCGATCACCTCTCCTTCCCGTGCGAAATGGACGTTTTCCCGTCCGATCTGCCGCTCGCGGTCAAGCAGCTCGCTGTCAGTACTGTGGGGATCGTGGTGGATGAGCAGGAGACGCTTTGCCCGGCTCGTTTCAAGAAGTGCTATACCTACCTCTTCGGTGGAATGCCCAAACCCCTTCCGGGTTTCATACTGCTCCTGCGTATACTGCCCGTCGCAGAGAATGAGATCCGCGCCTTCCGAAAAGGCGGAGAGGCGTGGGAAGGAGCTAGAGCTGTACTCGTAATCCGTCAAATAGATGAGGGTTTTTCCCCGGAAGCGTATCCGCATAGCGACACATCCTCCGGGATGATTGCCTTCCACGCCATCAATAATCGCCTCGCCTGCCTGAAGCGGAAAGAGGAGAGGATGGATCTGCACGTCACCAGCATATCCCGCGAGACTGAGAGGCCAGTAGGGAGGCGAATACAGGCCGCAGAGGGCGCGTTCCGCCTCTGCAGGATCCTGCACAGGAACGTAAATTCCGGTTCTCTGTCCCTTCCAGGATAGCCTGGGATACATCCCAAGTCCCAGCAGATGATCTATGTGCAGATGGCTGAGCAGAACGAGGGGCGGCTCCGGGAAGTCCACTGGGGCGGAGAGCATACCGCTACCTGCGTCGAGAAAAATGCTGGCGATCCCGGCCTGTACCAAATAGCAGGAGGTGCGCCCGCCGAAAAGCCGGTATTCGTTGCCGCTGATCGCCATGGACCCCCTGGCGCCGTATACGGTCAGCCGGAATACCGGACCGGAAAGAATCTCACTCATATGCGCCTCAAAGGATATGCTTGCATGTCGGATGGTTATGAGTTATAATTATTTTATCGCAGAACGCCATATTTTACAAGGCGGAATAATAAGGGAGGAATCGCGCATGGTGGAGACCAGATTGTACAGCCGCGGGACCGTTCTCTTTAGGCAGGGGGAAGCGGGCGAGTGCATGTATCAGGTGGAAAGAGGAATGGTAGGTGTATTTGACCATTATGGGGAAAAGGATGAGTGCAAACTGGCAGAATTGATGTCTGGCGAAATGTTTGGTGAAATGAGCCTTCTTGACGGGCAGCCCCGTTCTGCGACAGTTGTTGTTCTGGAAGAGAATACCAGCATTACGGAAATCCGCGAAGCGGATTTTACGGAGTTTATTACGAAAAATGCTGCACAGGGACTGATGCTGGCGGAGCAGATGAGCAGACGTCTTCGTAAAACGACTCAGAAATATGTCGAGGCCTGCCGCACGATCTACGAGACTGTAGAAGCTGAGAAGACCGGCGCGCCGAAGAGCGAAAACCTGCTTACACGCTTCCGTGATCTTGTTGAGGCGTATCTCAAATCATTGAGGGGGGAATGACGATGAAAACGCTCAAATATGAAAAGGGCCAGGTCATTTTCCGGCAGGGCGAGTTCGCAAGAACCATGTACGACATTGTAAGTGGTAAAGTGGGCGTTTACGCAGACTATGGCACAGAGGGCGAGAAGCTGATTGCCGAACTGGGAAGCGAAGACTTCTTGGGTGAAATGGGCATGATCGAGCTCAATCCCCGTAGCGCGACGGCGGTGGCTCTGGAAGACGCTGAGCTTTCGGAGATAGAAGAGAAGGAATTCGGGGAATATTTTAGCGGCAAGCCGCAGAAGCTACTCCCACTACTTCGCATACTCAGCAAGCGAATCCGCGAAACGGACGAAAAGTACATCGCAGTCTGCCGTGCTGCATACGAAAAAGAACAGGCTGCAAAAGGGGAAGATGATTCCCCGTGTGAATTGCCAGCTAGAGGAAATATGCCAGGAGTATGGAGAGTTTAACACGCTCTGGCTGAACTAATCGGGCACAGAATTATTGCATACAGCCGGCTGTCCTTATGGACGGCCGGCAGTTTTTTCCGCCAGAGCATAGTAGTGCTTGTTCTTTGTCTTCTCTGTTCTGCTGAGATTCAATATTCCGGAGAGTACGGAAGACGGTGTAACAAACATTTAAAAATTTTTTCCGAACATTTTGAAAAAAGTTCTTGACAAAGGGATATGGTGGGTGATATACTACTCAAGCTGTCAGCGGGAAACCGCCGGCACGATCCTTGAAAACGATACAGAAAAGGAAGAACGCGAAACCAGAGCTACCCAAGTTCTGGTTCAAGAAAACAGTCAATTCGTAAATGAGTTTTGAACCTGAGGGAGACTTCAGGATTCATAAAGGAATCAAACGAGAGAGTTTGATCCTGGCTCAGGACGAACGCTGGCGGCGTGCCT
>JAIKWN010000009.1 GCA_024684665.1 Clostridiales bacterium
GCCTCGTCGATCTTGCGGACCGTTTTCTGCAGGTCGATGATGTAGATGCCGTTGCGCTCCGTAAAGATATACGGGGCCATCTTGGGGTTCCAGCGGCGGGTCTGATGTCCGAAGTGGACGCCGGCTTCCAGCAGCTGCTTCATGGAAATGACTGCCATTTGGGTTTCTCCTCCTTTTTTAAACCTCCCTGCATCCTTCTTTGCCGCGGACCGCAAGAGCGGCAGGCACAGCAAAACAGACGCAGGTGCGTTTTCGCGCGGTATGATACCATATCTCGTTCGGGAAAGCAAGCTTTATTTTTGCGCGCTGCTCACTTATTTTTCCGGCTCCTCGCGGATCACGGAACCGGTAGCCGCCAGATTTCCCGCGCATATTGCGCGATCGTCCGGTCCGACGAGAATTTCCCGGCGGAAGCGATATTTCTGAGACACATGCGCGCAAAGGCTTCCCGATCCCCGTACGCTCGGTTCAGCCGGATCCGGGCATCAAGATAAGAACGGAAGTCATAAAGCACAAAATAGTGATCGGGCTTATGCCAGCTTGCCCCGGTCAGAAGCGACGCTTTCAGCTCGGCCAGCGATCCGTCCGTATCCCGGAAGGTCCCATCCGTCATCATATCTAGCACGCTGCGCAGGAGGCGGTCCTTTTTGTACAGCTTCATTGGATCGTAGTCTTTGCGGATCCGGTTCAGCTCTTCGATATCGGCGCCGAAGACGCAGTTGTTCTCACGTCCGGCTTCCTGAACGATCTCGATGTTCGCCCCGTCATAGGTGCCAAGGGTCACAGCTCCGTTCAGCATCAGTTTCATGTTGCCCGTACCGCTTGCCTCGGTTCCCGCCGGGCTGATCTGCTCGCTGATGTCCGCGGCGGGGATGATCTTTTCCGCCCAGGAGCAGTTGTAATTCGGGATAAAAACCACCTGGAGCAGTCCCTGGGTGTCCGGATCTCCGTTCACGAGCTCTGCGATCTGGTTGATCAGGGAGATGACCGCTTTCGCCCGGACATAACCAGGCGCGGCCTTGGCGCCGAAGAGGAAGGCCGTCGGCCGCCAGCCGCGAAGCTTCCCGGCCTTCAGTTGTTTGTACAGGGCAAGAATGCAGAGCGCGTTCATCAGCTGGCGCTTATATTCGTGTAACCGCTTCACCTGCACGTCAAAGATCATCCCGGGGTCGAGCGACACTCCCATGGCCTCTTCTACAGCCTGTGACAGCTGGCGCTTCTTCTCCTGCTTCACCGCGATGAATTTTGCCGTCAGTGAACCATTCTGGTCTTCGTCGATCGCCCGGTGCAGTTCCCGAAGCCGTGGGAGATCTGTCAGGAACGCGTCATGCCCGAGAGTTTCTGCGAGAAGCGCCGTCAGTTCCGGGTTGCAAAGGCCCAGCCAGCGCCTCTGGGTGATGCCGTTGGTCTTGTTCTGGAAGCGCTCCGGATAAAGCCGGTACCACTCGGAAAACACGTCCGTTTTGAGAAGTCCGGAATGGATCTCCGCCACGCCGTTCGTCGTATGGGTCGCGTAGACAGCCAGCTGCGCCATATGCGCCTGGCCGCCTTTAACAATGCTGAACCGGTCGGATATGGAGGGTGCGTCATTCCTCCCGGCCATCTCTTCGCGGAAACGCCGGTCGATCCGCCGGATGAGGTCAGCGATTTTTGGAGCGACGGAAGAAAGCAGCGAAAGATTCCACTTTTCGAGCGCCTCCTGCATGACCGTGTGGTTCGTATAGGAGAAGATTTTCCGTGCGATTTGAAACGCAGTCTCGAAATCCTCCCCGTCCCGTTCAAGAAGGCGAATGAGCTCCGGAATGGCCATCACAGGATGCGTGTCGTTCAGCTGGATCGCGTACTCTTCCGCAAGATACCGGTTGTCGTCTCCGTGCCTTTTCCGGTATTGCCTGAGAAGGTCCTGCAGTGACGCGGAGACAAGCACGTACTGCTGCCGCAGCCGCATCTGCTTCCCTGCACGCATCGTATCGTTCGGATAGAGGAATTTCGTGATGTCCTCCGCCCGGTTCTTTTCCTTCGAAGCGGCGTCGTATTTCTGCTCATTGAAAAGGCCGAAATCGACCTCCCGGAGGCTCTCGCATTGCCAGAGCCGCAGCGTTCCGATACGCCGCGCGCCATAGCCGATCACCGGCATATCGTAGGGGACGGCCAGCACATCCCCGGTCTTCATGGAGACGACGACAGCT
Source organism: Clostridiales bacterium (assembly GCA_024684665.1). The sequence goes on from JAIKWN010000009.1 coordinate 2,190, forward strand.
TCGTCCTCCCGCCGGCAGGACCAGGGATCGCCGAATTTCGCCCAGTCATCCGGTTCTTCGTGCTGCCGTCCTTCCCTGAACTCCTGGCGGAACAGCCCGAAGCGATAACGCAGGCCGTAGCCCGCCAAGGGGATCCCGATGGTCGCTGCGCTGTCCAGGAAGCATGCAGCAAGCCGGCCCAGTCCCCCGTTGCCAAAGGCGTCATCCTCGATGCTCTCCAGTCCTGAAAGATCAAGTCCGCGACGGCCCGCCTCATTCTGAAGCGCAGGCAGGATTCCAAGGCAGTACAGGTTATTGGATACCATGCGTCCCATCAGGTATTCCGCAGAAAAATAGCAAGCCTGCCGGCCTTCCATCCGCGTCTTCTCGTCCCGCATCCATTGGGGCGCGATTGCTTCCATCACAGCGCCGGAAAGCGCGTTATGAATCTGCCAGGGCTCCGCCTCGTTCCATTCCCGGTGCGCTTCGGCGCGCAGCCGGGCTTCCGCCCCGTCAAGCAGCTGCTTTACGTTAATCATTTCCGGCAATCCTCCCGGTCTTCAGATTCAGATCGTGAAGCCATTCCATGATCTCCTGCGTGAAGGCGCCCGGCTTCATGCGCCACATCCAGTTGCCGCCCACCGTCCCCGGCAGGTTCATCCGGGATTCTCCGCCCAGCCCCAGGATGTCCTGCATCGGAATGATACAGGTATCGCAAACGCTTTCAAAACATCCTTCAACCATCGCCCGCACACCATCCTTCAGATCCGCAAAC
>JAIKWN010000066.1 GCA_024684665.1 Clostridiales bacterium
CTTTCTATGATTTCCCTTGCTTTTCGTCCCTTCTGTATGACTAACTTCCAGTCTAAACCCTTTATCCAGCCTTTTTGTATGACTTATTTCCAGTTCCTTTTCTTGCTTTTACGGTCTGGAAGTTACCTTTGCACTTCACGGGAATAACCGGGGCGAAAGACGATCCGGTGCAGTCCGAACAGGAAAAAAACAGGGAAGAGGATACAAATTGAAGAGAATGTGATATACTGCATACTCAAAAAATGATCTTCCGGATGGCGCGCTCCCTTTTTGCTGGGGAAAGCGCCGCAAACCGGCATCCGAAAGGAAAATCGCATGATCCCGTTTCTTCTGATCTTTATTTATACACTCCTCTCTTTCCTGGCTGCCCTGATGACGGAAAGGTGTCTTCGTGTGTGGCCGCGCACGGCGGACAGGGTTGTCCGGCTCTGGCGCTTCTGGCTGCCGCCGTACATCCTGCTTTCTCTCGTCCCTGTGGCGGGCGCCTTTCTGCCGGAAGGACCCCTCCGCCTTGCGCTGCAGGCAGCGGGAAACATATGGCTTGGCTTTTACATATATTACGGCTGGATCCTTTTCATGCTTCTGGTCCCGGCGGAGATCTCGAGGCGGATCCGGGGCGTACAGAGGAGCAGGCTGCATGGGGCGGCGCTCTGCCTTGCGCTGGGCCTGACGGTCTCCCTCGTCAGTTACGGCCTCGTGCATGCACAGAGCACCGTGGTGACCCGACAGGAGATTTCGATTCAGAAGCCTGGCGGGGAACCGGAAAGGGAGACGAAAGAGATACGGCTGGCACTGATCGGAGATCTCCATCTCGGCGTGAATTCAAAGCTTTCAACGACACGACGGATGGTGGAACTCATCAACGCGGAGGAACCGGACGTTGTGCTCATTGCCGGGGATGTCTTCACGAGTAGCTACAGCGGGCTAAAAAACCCCGCGGATTATGCGGAGGCGCTCCGCGGCATCCGGTCAAAATACGGGGTCTATGCGGTCTACGGTAATCATGACGTGGAAGAGACGCTCTTCGGCGGTTTCCCGATCTCGCCTGTCAGCGAGGCTTTTCGGACGCAGGAGATGGAAGCGTTTTTCCGGGACTGCGGCTTTACCGTCCTCATGGACGAGGGGACTTACCTGGGGGAGGACCTTCAGCTTTACGGCAGGCTTGATCTCGACAAGAGCGGAGACGGAACGAAGAACCACCTTGCGCCGACGGAGTTGCTCGCCTCCGCGGACCGCAATAAGCCCATCGTGATCCTGCAGCACGAACCGAAGGAATTCCATGCACTGGCTGACGCGGGGGCGGACATGGCCCTGTGCGGACATACCCACAACGGGCAGATCTTCCCGGGCAACCTGGTGATCCCCTTCTTCAATGAGAACGCTTACGGCTATGCCCGGATCGGCGGTCTCCATACCGTCGTGACGTCCGGCGTCGGGTATTACGGACCGCCGATGCGGATTGGAACCGACAGCGAGATCATGATCCTGACAATCAGATACTGACGAGGCGCGCATGAACGACAGAAAAACCATCCGGGCGCTGGCCCGGGCGCATGTGAAACGGCATTATGTGTTCCTGACCATCGTTTGCGCCGTTTCCATTTTCCTCGGGACGGAATTTGGCGGCATTCCGGAAAACGCCCAGACATGGTACGATCTCATACGGGGAAGGGTCACGCAGCTCAGCATGGACAGCCTGTGGCTCGACAGGAAGGGCTTTACGGACCGGCTGCTTACAGATATCGCCGACGAAAATCTGATCGCTGGGCGGGAAGAGACAGCGGAACGCATGCGCGCGCTCAGTGAAGCCACGGACGCAAAGGCTGTTCTGGGGCGGCGCCGGGGCGCACTGGCGGCAATTGTGAACAACCTCAGCTCCGGGAATATGATATCGATGGTCGCGGCCGGCATGCATACGATCGTCCGCTCGGAAGAGGCAGTCAAAGTCATGATCGTTTGCGCGGCGCTGGGGGTTTATGCGCTGGTGTGGATCTTTCTCCGGAACTTTTACCGGGCGCTCCTCCGGCGCATGGTTCTGGAATCTAGGATATACGAAAAGGTCCCGATGAACCATTTCCTGTATTTCAAACTGGTGGGACGCTGGGCGCGAGCCTGCCTGACGCTCCTGCTCGAGACTGTATACGGGATCCTGTGGAGTCTGACGCTGGTGGGCGGCGTTATCAAGGTATATTCTTATTTTGCCGTTCCCTTCATCGTCGCGGAAAACCCGGATATCCGTCCGGGCGAGGCGATCACCCTGTCCCGGCGGATGATGGACGGGCACAAATGGGAATGCTGTAAACTGCAGCTTTCCTTTGCCGGCTGGTGGCTGTTGGGATTTGTGACCTTCGGAGCCGTGGAGGCGCTCTGGGGCGTACCCTACCGGATGGCGGCGTATTCAGAGTATTACGCGGAGCTGCGGGCTCTGGCGAAGGAGAAGGGGATCCCCGGCGCGGAGCGACTGAACGACGGAGCCCTGTTCGCGCATGCGCCGGAGGAAGAGCTGCGCCGCCGCTATGCGGACATCGCGATGCGGGAGGATCTCATTGACAACGACATCGTGGAGCTGACTGGCTTACGCGGCTTCTTCGTCCGGAACTTCGGGCTCTGGATCGGCCCGTGGGAAGATAAGCATATTTATACGAGGCAGAGGGGGCTTCGCCACCAGGCTGCCGTAGGAAGGCTTGAGATGAGCGGGCGCGCCTATCCGGAGCGCCTGAATCCGCTCTGGACACGGGAAGCGGCTGCGCTGACGGGAAAGGTCAGCTATCTGACACCCTGCTCGGTCTGGTCTGCGATTCTTGTTTTCTTCCTCTTTAGCTTCGCGGGCTGGATCTGGGAGGTGAGCCTGCACCTGATTACGCACGGCGTCTTTGTGAACCGCGGCGTCCTGCATGGGCCCTGGCTTCCTATTTATGGCGGCGGAGTCACGCTGATCGCGCTCCTGCTCTTCCGTTTTCGCGAGCAGCCCGCGCTGGAGGCGGCGGCCATCGTCCTGCTCTGCGGCATTGTGGAGTACGCGACGTCCTATGCGATGGAGGTAGCAAACGGTGTGCGCTGGTGGGATTACACCGGATATTACCTGAACCTGAACGGACGCATCTGCGGGGAAGGGCTGGCGGTGTTCGCCGTCGGCGGCATGGCGGCCATTTACCTGCTTGTTCCTGTGCTGGACGCAATAGCGTCGCGGGCCAGCATCCGGATCTTGGCGCCGCTTTGCCTGGCGCTCCTGCTCTGCTTCGGATGTGACCTAGTATATTCCCATATCTCCCCGAATATGGGGGAGGGCATCACGGAATTGCCGGCTACGGAAATGAGTGAGTCCTTCCCGGCGCCGGAAGCCGGAAACGGAGCCGCTTTCGCGCCGAACCCAAATCCAGAAACAAACCCCCAAATAATGAAAGGATGAAAAATCGTATGGAAACCTTTTTCATGGGGGACGCTTCCCAGCGCACCCCAGAGAGCGTTCAGAAGGAAATCAGGCGGACGCGGCACAGGAAAGAAGTGCCGCTGTACATCTTTGCGATCGTCATCGGTCTTCTCGGATTCTTTGTGATGATGCTCTTCCAGGACGATTTCAAGGACCTGGTTCAGGAGATCACAGACGCGATTTTGGAGGACGGATCGCTTTCTGAATTCGAGCCGGAGGAAATCACCGCCGTGCTCCTCGGATTGTTTGGAATCCTCAGCGGCGTAGGATCCATCGTGTTTCTGCTTATAGTTTCGCTGGGTGCGCTGTATAAAACCTACGGCGATCAGCTGTCTTACAGCATCCGGGTTTCCGAGACGAATTTTCCGGAGATCTACGCGAAGGTGCAGGAGTATACGCGCCTGCTCGGATTAAAAAAAGCGCCCGATGTCTTCATCCAGCAGATGAACGGCGAAGTGAACGCTTTTACCGCTTGGATCCCGGGCAGGACATTTATCCAGTTGAATGCAGAAATCGTGGACGTGGCCTATATGGAGAATAAGGATTTTGATACCGTATTCTTTGTAATGGCGCACGAATTTGGACATATTTATCTGCACCATGTGCAGCTGCCGTTCATTTTCTGGTCCATGCTAGTGAATCTAATCCCCGTTGTGGGACAGACGATTTTCGGTAATCTGCTGAGCCGTGCCAGGGAATACTCGGCGGATCGTGTAGGCCAGGCGCTGACAGGCGGGAAGAATGAGCGGGAGTGCATGATGCTGCTGGGCGTCGGCCGACATCTATATAAATACGCAGACATTGACGAATACCTGGAGAACATCACGAGAAAACCTGCTGCTCTTGCCCGGCTTGCCCGCTGGTGCATCAACCTTCTGGCGAGCCACCCGATCATGCCGCTACGCGTGGCTGCGCTTCTGGATCCGAGAAAGAAGAGCGGGCATCTGCTGTAAGCCCGCGGCCTGTCATCCGGAATCTGATGCAGGGGATGGTATCCCGTAGGAAAGATCCTGCTGAACAGGTCCGCCCGGAACCGTACGAACGGTTTAGGCGGATCTGTTTTTTTGTACCCGGATCGTTGCTGCGTAGGCGCTGTTGCATAGCCCGAGGATCGCGGACAGCGCAAACAGTGTTTCGATCCCCAGCGTCTGCCATATCCATCCGCCGAAGAGGGCGATCAGGATGGTGATCAGATGGTTTACGGACATACCGGTCGAGATCGTAGCCCGGGTTTCATCTCGGCTGTCGGACAGATCCTGCACATAAACATTAGAGGCCATGGATGCGAGTGAGATGACGGAATCCAGGATATAATTGACACAGCAGACGATAAACGCAATGCGCATCGGGAAGATATGGTGCGCAAAACCATAGAAGAAGCAGACAATTACGAGAATCAGCGTGTCCATGATCATCACGATCTTATATCCGAATCGGTCGATGATCCTGCCCACCAGCGGGGCGGCGAAGAAGGTGCATACCGAGGAAACCGCGAAGAGGATGCTGACAGTCATTGCGTTTGCCTTGTAGAACAAGACGAGCACATACGGCCCGAAGGTGAAAAAGATCTGCTTCCGCGCGCCGTAAAAAACCTCCAGCATATAATACTTCGTGTATTTTTTCCTGAAATAGAACCGGCGCTTCGTCTGGTCGGTTTCGCTGTTCCCTTTGAGCTTCAGCGAAGAGAAAAAGCCAAGAGCAATAATTGCCGCGCTTGCGGTAAAGACGGAGCGATAGAGCTTCACGGTGCCGCTCAGACAGGCAAAAACGGCGATGATAATCAGATACCCGGCAAGCGTACCTATCTGATGTACGGCATTCTGCATGCCGAGCGCCGCGCCTCCGCGCCCTTCCTTCGCATATTCCAGAGACAGAGTGTTGCGCATGCCGAGCTGAATATGGTCACCTAGGGAATAGATGAAGATCGCAGCAATCACCATTACGCGGGTTGGCGGAACCATTGCCTGCATAAGCATGCCAGCCAGCATGAACAGGGCTCCGATTTTGTATATTCTCTCAGCGGAGAGCGTGTACAACGCTGCGAGGATGAAAACCAGAAGCAGACCAGGCAGTTCGCGGAAGAATTCCGAGACGCCCTTGTCGAACGAGGTCATGGAGACCACTTCGGCCAGATAATTGTCGATGATGCCCTTATACAGCCCATAGGCAAGACCGAAGGTAATTACGGACATGAAAAAGACCCTAAAACCCGAATCTTTCTTGAATACGCCGGACAGTCTGTCCATCTGGTTTCACTCCTGTTCGCCGGAATCCGGGATTGTTGCAAGGTTTGCTGCGATTCCGACGAAATTTCTCTGATCGCTGCTGTGCGTTAAACCATCTCCTCCGGGCGGAACACCCGGTCGAACTCTTCTTCTGAGAGGAAGCCGAGCTTCAGACAGGCTTCCCGGAGAGAGATGTCTGCCGCGAAGGCCAGCTTTGCCGTCTTTGCGGCGTTTTCATATCCAATATACGGATTAAGGGCCGTGACCGTCATGAGGGATCGGGAGAGATTCTTCCGCATTTTTTCCCGGTTCGCCCGGATGCCAGAGGCGCAGAAGCGATCGAATGCTAGGATGGATTCTGACAGAAGACGGACGGACTGCAGGAAATTGTACGCGATGACCGGTAGGAAGACGTTCAGCTCGAAATTTCCCTGGGAGGAGGCGAAACCGATGGCCACGTCATTGCCCATCACCTGAACAGCAACCATGGTGACCTGCTCGCACTGGGTCGGGTTTACCTTGCCTGGCATGATAGAGCTGCCGGGTTCGTTTTCCGGGATCTGGATTTCCCCGAGTCCGCAGCGGGGGCCGGAAGCCAGCCAGCGAACGTCATTTGCGATCTTCATCATATCGGCGGCCAGCGCCTTTACCGCGCCGTGGGCGAATACGATCTCATCCCGGGAGGTCAGCGCGTGGAATTTGTTATCTGCCGGGAGGAAGGGGAGCCCGGTGAGCGCGGACAGCTTTTCTGCCGCCAGCCTGTCGAAGCCAGCGGGCGCGTTCAGCCCGGTACCGACCGCCGTGCCGCCCAGGGCCAGTTCCGAAAGGGGCGAGATCGCCGCACGGATAAGTTCCGCGTCCCGTGCGAGGGAGGCGCGCCAGCCGGAAATTTCCTGGGAGAAGGTCAGGGGAACTGCGTCCATGAGGTGCGTCCTTCCGCATTTGACAACGTCCCGGTTTTCCTCCTCCAGGCGGAGAAAAGTCGAAGAAAGCGATTTTACTGCGGGCAGCAGCCGCTCCGAGAGAGAGAGGACGGCGGCGATGTGCAGCGCGGTGGGGAATGTGTCGTTGCTGGACTGGCTCATGTTCACGTCATCGTTGGGGTGCAGGAGGCGCGTCCCCGCGAGCGCGTTTGCCCGGTTCGCAATGACTTCGTTTGCGTTCATGTTACTTTGCGTGCCGCTGCCCGTCTGCCAGACGACGAGGGGGAATTCACCGTCAAGCGCGCCGGAGGCGACTTCTTCGGCGGCCGAGTCCAGCGCCTTAAGCTTTTCCTCCGTCATCCGCGTGGGAAGGAGCGTCCGGTTCGCATGCGCTGCCGCCCGCTTCAGCAACCCGAAGGCGTGAATGATCTCGCGAGGCATGGTCTCGAGACCCACGCCGATGGGGAAGTGCTCAACGCTGCGCTGGGTCTGCGCGCCCCAGAGCCGGTTTGCCGGGACCTGCACCTCGCCCATGGAGTCGTGTTCGATTCGGTAATCCATACAATCCTCCTTAATAAGCTCCCTTGCGGATCACAGGGGTCACAGCCGGGTTTATCTACCTTTCAGGCAGGCAAACAGATTGCCAAAAATCAGATCGCGGTAGCAATAGGTCACCTGCCGGATGAGGGGTCTCGCATGGGCTTCCGGCAGCCAGTGGAAGTCATCCGCGAGTTTCGGCGTAGGGATCAGTTTCGAGGGTGTCCAGTTCGGGTTCTTGAGCGCTGCGATGGTCGAAATATCCCAAATGATCCGACTCCACGCGACCCGCTCTTCCGTCCGGAACCGGTCCAGGTAGGAAGCCGACTGGTCCAGGTTCTCCGCGAGGGAGGTGTTCCGATGGAATTTCATTTTGGCGACAACGGCTGCGGGATTTCGGAAAGTTGAGAAGACCCGGGAACACAGTGCGTCCGAGACCGGCCCCTTTCTGGCGAGATACAGGCGAAGCTCCGCTTCGGAAATCGTCAGGTGGGAGGCGACGTTGTTACACGGCACCCAGATCATCGGAACGCCACTGTCAAAAACGGTCTGGGCGGCGAAAACGTCCTGAATCAGGTTGAATTCGATGCCGTGCCCATAAGCGGGCATGTGCCCTCCGAGCCAGACCAGCACCATGCGGTCGGCGATCTTCGGCTCCATGATCAGCGCGGAGGCGATGTTGGTTAGCGCGCCGATCGCGACGACGTACAGCGGCTCTTCCGAAGTCATACAGCGCCGGATCAGGTCTTCTGCCGCAGAGCTCTTCACAGGCTCTTCCCGGGAGCGCAGATAGCGCGGAGAGCCGCGGAACACGCGCCCCTCTGTTTCCTCATTCATCAGGGATAGGATGCGCCGGATCTCGTCATAACTCTGGTTCATACCGTCTTCCGGGCTTTCGGAATGCCCGTTCATCGAGACGGCCAGATCCGCAAGATGCTGATCCTGCGCCAGGTCACGGAAGCAGTCGTGCGAGAAGGGCGCGGCATACAGCGCCTCCAGCCGGAAACGATCTGGCGAGGCGGCGGCCCAGGCGATCGCGAACTGATCGTCCACTTCATTTTTTGCGTCCGTATCGATCGCCAGCCGGATGGGTTTCGCGGGGACATTCATCCTGGCAATTCTTTCTTCTTCGTTCAGCATGCGTTTCGCCCCTTTGCGCTGCCGGGATCCTTCCTTCTTTTTCTTGCTCTTTCAGAAAAGCGCCCCTCCGGTGTGGCCGGAGGGGCTGAATTTCATTTCTCGGAAGCCGCTTTCTCTTCCATGTTGATGATCTGCTTGCCGTCGTAATATCCGCAATGCTTGCAGATACGATGCACCAGCATCATCTGCTGGCAGCGCGGGCACTTGACGATAGCCGGCGCGCTCAGCTTCCAGTGGGCGCGGCGCATACGGCCGCGAGACTTGGATACTTTGCCTTTCGGGACTGCCATGTTTACACCTCCTCGGCCTGTGGCTGCGGCGCATCTTCCTCTTCGGAAAAGGCCGCGCGGATTTCCAATGCCGAAAAGGGGTTTCTGCGGGCAGAATCCTTCTGGCATGTACACGGGGAAACGTTCAGATCGGCGCCGCAGATGGGGCAGAGCCCCCGGCAGTCCTCGCGGCAGAGCACTTTCGCGGGAACTTCCAGCAGCACGCAGGCGCGCACCGCGTCCGTCAGGTCGATCTCATGGCCCTCGTAGGTGTACGTATCCGGATCGGTCGGGACCGCTTCGCCTTCTTTCCGCCGGAGGAACGCCTCGTTCACCGGGACGGAAACCTCCGTAAAGGCGGGAGCGAGACACCGGGCGCAACGGGACTGCACCCGCGCTTGCGCCACTGCCTGCACCACGACGGTATCCTCCGCGATCAGATAGGAACCGGACAGGCGCACGGGTTGCGGAAACGTAACCGTATCCCCGCCCCAGGATTCTTCGTCCCAGGTCTCTTCCAGCTCAAAGGGAACCTGCATTCCCTTCCCCTGGATGCCCCGGGTAATGTCCAGCTTCATCGTATCACCTCGAAAACAGACCATCGCAAATTATAAACCTCGGGGACAGGGGTTGTCAAGCGCGGAATTACAATGCGCTCACAATCTCCAGGGTATCCCGTGCGATCGGCAGCTCCTCGTTGGTGGCGAGGCGTAGCACCTTGATTGTGGAATCATCCGTCGAGATAACGCCCGCATTGCCGCGCACATTCTTCGCCGGGTCGATTTTGACGCCCATAAAAGCGAGGCCCGCGACCACGTCCGCGATGGAGGAGGTGTCATTTTCGCCGATGCCCGCCGTGAAGATGATGGCGTCCGCACCGCCGACGGCGACGTTGTACGCGCCGATGTACTTCTGCACCCGGTAGGTCCAGACGGCCAAGGCGGCTTTCGCGAGTTCGTCGCCCTTCGCCGCGGCTTCTTTGACGTCGCGCATGTCGGAGGAGACGGACAGGCCGAGGAAGCCGGACTTTTTGTTCAGCATGTTCAGCATCTCGTGGATGTCCATGCCGGTGTTGTCCATGATGTACTCGAGCACGGCTGGGTCGATGTCGCCGGAACGGCTGCCCATCAGCAGACCCTCAAGTGGCGTAAGGCCCATGGAGGTGTCCACGACCTTGCCGTTCACTACGGCAGAGAGGGAGGAACCGTTGCCCAGGTGGCAGATGATGAGCTTGCAGGCGTCTGCGGGTTTGCCAATGTACTTCGGCGCCTCGCCGGCGATGAAGCGGTGGCTTGTGCCATGGAAGCCGTAGCGGCGGACCTTCAGAGTCTTATAGTACTCATAGGGCACGCCGTAAAGATATGCCTTGGGCGGCATCGTCTGGTGGAATGCCGTATCGAAGACCGCGACGTTCGGCTTGCCGGGCATGACTTCCTGGCAGGCGCGGATGCCGGCGATATTCGCCTTCTGGTGCAGGGGCCCCAGGGGAACCAGCGCCTCGATCTCTTTGAGGCTCTCCGGAGTGACGAGCGCGGAGGCCTTGAAGGTCTCCCCACCGTGCAGGACGCGGTGTCCGCAGGCGCCGATCTCGTCCAGGGAAGCGATGGCGCCGTTGTCCTTGTCCGTCAGGGCCTCAAGGACGGCGGTGATGGCCTCAGAATGGTTCTTCATGTTGCGGGTGAACTCGATCCCCTTGTCCGTGCCGACGACGGTGTGCTTAAAATGCGTTCCCTCGATGCCGATGCGCTCGACCAGGCCCTTCGCCTTTACGGACTCGTCGTCCATGTCGATCAGCTGATACTTGAGGGAAGAAGAGCCGGAATTGATGACGAGAATTTTCATGCTGCTGTTCCTCGCTTTGCTGTTTCTTGTCGGGCGAAGGGGGATTACGCCTGCGCCTTCACGGCCGCGATGGCCACGACGTCCACGATGTCCTCAACGGAGCAGCCGCGGGAGAGGTCGTTGACTGGCTTCGCGAGGCCCTGGATGACCGGGCCCACGGCCTTCGCGCCGCCCAGGCGCTGCACGAGCTTATAGCCAATGTTGCCTGCCTGCAGGTCCGGGAAGACGAGGACATTCGCATGGCCCGCCACGGGGCTGCCGGGGCACTTCAGTTCGCCGACGGAGGCGACCAGGGAAGCGTCCGCCTGCATCTCGCCGTCGCAGCAGAGTTCCGGCCGCTGCTCGTGCACGAGGCGGGTGGCTTCCACGACCTTGTCGACGTTCTCGTGCTTCGCGGAGCCCTTGGTGGAGAAGGACAGCATGGCGACTTTCGGCTCCATGCCGACAAGGGCCTTCGCGCTGTCCGCGCTTGCGATGGCGATGTCCGCCAGCTGCTCGGCGGTAGGGGCGATGTTCACGGCGCAGTCCGCGAAGACCAGCACGCCGTCCTCGCCGTACTGCTTGAAGCCGTCCGCGACTTCCATGAGGAAGCAGGAGGAAACCGTCTTGATGCCCGGAGCGCCCTTGATGATCTGCAGGGCGGGGCGCAGCACGTCGCCGGTCGTGTTGATAGCGCCGGCCACCATGGCGTCCGCGTCGCCCATCTTCAGCATCATGGTGCCGTAGAAGAGGGTGTTCTTCGTGACGAGGTCCATGGCCTTTTCAGGGGTCATGCCCTTCTTTTCACGGATGTGGAAGAGCTGCTCCGCATAAGCGGGCGTCTTATCGGACGTCGCGGGATCGGCGATGCAGACGCCGGTGAGGTCGACGGAAAGCTCCTTTGCCTTCGACTCGATTTCGGTCTTCGCGCCGACGAGGGTGATCTTCGCGAGGCCGAGGGCGACGATCTTCGCGGCGGCTTGGACGGTGCGGGGCTCAGTTCCCTCGGCGAGAACGACGTGCTTCACGTCCGCCTTAGCCTTTGCGCGGATTTTGTCGATAATGGACATGATGGTTCTCCTCCTTGTTCTCGGTATGAATCAATTGTATCGGGGATGTTCACAACCATACATTCTCTATTATACCGAAAAACCGCAGCATTTCAAGGAAAATGTTTGCGAAGAAGGGGAAAAGCAAGAAGCTTCGCATTCCTTGCCATGCGCGCCGGCTTCCGGTATAATGGCGGCGAATAAATAGGAAAGAAAAGACAGAACGGAGGGATTCGGGTGAAATTTGTATCCTGGAACGTAAACGGGCTGCGCGCCTGCCTGAACAAGGGGTTTGCGGACTATTTCGCCGCGGCGGACGCGGATTTCTTCTGCCTGCAGGAGACGAAGATGCAGGAGGGGCAGGCGGACGTGCCGGCGGAGGGGTATGAAGTCTTCTGGAATTACGCAGAAAAGAAAGGGTATTCCGGGACGGCGGTCTTTGCGAGGCATACGCCGCTGTCCGTCCGCTATGGAATCGGAAACGAGCTGCACGACCATGAGGGCAGGGTGATCACCCTGGAGTATCCGGCGTTCTTTCTCGTGACGGTGTATACGCCGAACAGCCAGCGCGAACTGACCCGGCTCAGCTACCGCGTATGCTGGGAGGAGGACTTCCGACAGTATCTGCTCTCACTCGACCGGGAGAAGCCCGTCGTCGTCTGCGGGGACATGAACGTGGCGCACAGGGCCATCGACCTCAAGAACCCGAAGTCGAACGAGAAGAACGCGGGCTATACGATCGAGGAACGCACGGCCTTCTCCCGCCTGCTGGACAGCGGTTTTGTCGATTCTTTCCGCTGGCTCAATCCGGACGCGAAGGACTGCTACACCTGGTGGAGCTACATGTTCCGCGCCAGAGAGAAGAACGTGGGGTGGCGCATCGACTATTTCCTCGTCTCCGAACGCCTGAAGGACAGCATAAAGGACGCGGGGATCGAAAGCAGCGTGATGGGGAGCGACCACTGCCCGGTGACGCTCACACTGGACGTGGACGCATAAAATGCGTTCTCGCATCTTGCAAAAGGAATGCGCGTCGTGCTATGATATAAATAACGGAGAATGCGTTTCAGACGCATACCGAATTTTAAAGGAGGAATTCCCCATGAAAAAGCTGTTTGCCCTCGCGCTGGCGGCCATGATGCTGCTGGCCTGCGCCGCCCTCGCCGAGGACGCCTTTGCTTCTCTTGGCAGTTTTGAGATGATGGTTGGACATGCGCAGCCGGAAGGCAACCCGCGCACCATCTCCACCGACTGGTTTGCTTCCGAGGTGGAAGCCCGCACGAACGGACATGTGCACGTCACCGTCTTCCCGGCGGGCCAGATGGGCACCGAGAAGGAAATGCTGGAGCAGGTCGTGCAGGGCGCCATGCAGGGTATGCGCGGCGGCCAGTTCGACTTCAGCCCCCGCCTGCTCATGTTCACACTGCCCTTCATGACCAACACCCGCGCGGAAGTCACGGCGCTGCTCAAGAGCGACCTGGCCAAGGCGCTGTGCGTGGAAGCGGAAGAAGCGACCGGTACCGTTATCATCAACCTCTGCGACGCGGGCGGCTATCGTCAGTTCTCTAACGGCAAGCACCCGATCACGAAGCCGGAGGATCTTCAGGGCCTCAAGATGCGCACCAATGGCATGAAGACCATCGACATGACCTTCCAGGCCATGGGCGCGACCACGACGACCATTCCATACGCCGACTTGTACATGGGCCTCAAGACCGGCGTAGCGGACGGCCAGGAGAACCCCTGGGTGAACGTTGTCGGCATGAAGTTCTATGAGGTGCAGAAGTACTTCACCGCGGTCAACTACCAGTTCCATCCGGATCCCTTCTATGTCAATGCTGAGTGGTGGAACGGCCTCCCCGAGGAGTTCCGCACGATCATCGCTGAGGTTGCGGACGAGATGGGTGACTACAACGACAAGCTGATCGACGAGAACAGCGAAGCCGCGATGCAGACCATCATCGACAGTGGCGCCGAGGTCTATGTGCCGACCGCCGAAGAGCTGAAGGCCTTCCAGGATGCTGCGCAGGCTGTGTACAGCCAAGCGGTCGCCGAGGGCATCTGCACGCAGGAGGAAGTCGACACGATGCTTTCGATCGTGGACGGCGTCCGTGCGGCTCAGTAAGGCTCAGTAAGAAAATGAACTGAGGGGGCCGGAGCAGCCGCTCCGGCCCGGTTTGATGTAAGGAGCTTTTCCATGAATCTCAAAAAGCTCGGCAAGATCGTCATATCGGTTTATGAAGGCATCGGCGCGGCGGCCATGGGCCTTTTGGCCGTGCTGGTCATCTTCACGGTCATCATGCGCTACTGCTTCTCCCTCAACTGGAAGCAGCTTTCGGAATTCAACGTGACGCTCTTCGCGTTCACGACCTTCTGGGCGCTTGGCCTGAATGTCCTGCGCAATGAGCACGTTACGATCACCATCTTGTACGACGCTGTTCCGAACGTCGTCCGCAAGGTCTTTTCCATAGTGAGCTGTGTCGTCATGCTGGTGGTAGACTGGCAGTTCGTGGTTTACGGCTGGCAGTATACGATGAAGATGGGCAAGCAGATTAGCCAGGGCATGGAGATCCCCATGCGCTATATGTACGGGATCATGCCGGTCTGTGGCACGATCTGCCTCGTCTGCATCGCCGTCAAGCTCGTCGAATCGATCCTGCGCCCTGTTTCTTCCTTCGTGAAGACGGACGCGGTCAGCCCGCTGGAGTAAAGGAGGAAGGCATATGGCAGTCGTATATCTGCTGATCGGCCTGATCGCTTTCGCGGCGATCGGCGTGCCGCTGGCCTTCTCCATCGGCGCGTCCTGCATCACGTATCTCACCACCAACGCCCCGAATCTGCTCGCCATGATGCCCCAACGCATCTGGAACGGTACGTATTCGGAGCTCATGATCGCCATGCCGCTGTTCATGCTGGCGGGCGAACTCATGAACACGGGTGGCATCACGAACCGCATCATTAACTTCTGCATGGAGATCCTGCGCCCCATTCACGGCGGCCTGGGCGAGGTAAATATCGTAGCCTCCATGATCTTTGGTGGCATCTCCGGCTCCTCCGTGGCGGATACCTCCGCCCTCGGTTCCATCCTGATTCCCGCGATGCAGAAAGAGGGATATCCCGCGGATGCTTCAGCAGGCATCACGGTGGCCAGCTCTACGATGGGCATGATCATCCCGCCCTCTACGCCGATGATCGTCTATTCGATGGTCTCCGGCGCTTCGGTCGGCGCGCTGTTCATGGCCGGCGCGGTGCCGGGCATCATGATCGGCCTCGTGCAGCTCGTCCTCGTGTACATCATCAGCGTTCGGCGGCACTGGCATCCGAAGCTTTCCGCCTTCAATGGAAAGCAGTTCCGGCATCACATCTTGGCGGGCATCCCCGCGCTGCTCATGCCGCTGTTCATCATCATCTGCGTCTCCTTCGGCATCTGCACGGCGAGCGAGAGCGCGGGCGTCGCGGTGCTCTACAGCGTGCTGGTCGGCTTCCTCATTTACCGGGAGTTGACCTGGAAGGCCGTCTGGCAGGCGCTCAAGAAGACCCTCGTCTCCTCCTCCTGCGTCATGATCATTATCGGCTTCACGCAGATCTTCACCTGGATCCTGACGATCCAGAAGGTTCCGGAGATCGTGGCGAACTTCTTCATGAGCATGAACATGCCGGGCTGGGGCATCGGCCTTCTCTTCGATGTGCTGATCCTCATCATCGGCACCTTCATCGACGTCAGCCCCGCGATCCTGATGCTGACGCCCATCATGCTCCCGGTCATGCGCTATTTCGGTTTCACAGACCTGCAGTTCGGCGCGATGATGATCGTAGGCCTTGCCATCGGCCTCGTCACGCCGCCGGTCGGTATGTGCCTGAACGCCTGCAACAAGATCAACAAGATGCCCATCGTGGACATCTTCAAGGCGGCCGCGCCGTACCTGCTGTGCAACATCATCGTCCTGATCCTCATCAGCACGGTGCCGGCCTTCACGACCTGGCTTCCGGCGCTGCTGGGATACACTTTTTGATGAAAGCCTTCACCTGAAACCAACGCCCGCCCTCCGGGGCGGGTTTCACTTTTCAGAACCGGCGCTTGAGCAACAGGCGCTTGACAACCGCCGGAAATGCGCGTATAAACGTCCCGATTATACGTTATCTTTGGAGGCGGATATGTCCGTATTTGCGACGATGGCGGAGACACAGGCACTTATGTTCCTGTATCTCCTCGTGGGTGCGATCCTCTCCCGCGGGGGTTATGTCCGGGAGGAAGGACGGGAGGGGATGATCGCTCTGCTGATCCGGGTGGTCATGCCTTGTTCCGTGCTGTCCCCGTTCCTCTCCGGCATCGCGCCGGAGCATCTTTCGGAAGGCGCAATGGCGATGGCCATTTCCGCTGCCTACTGCCTCGGCTCCTGGGGGATCGGGAACCTGCTCTGGCGGCGGGAGCCTGCGGGCAGGAGGGAAGTTCTTATTTTCTCCACCATGCTTCCGAACCTGGGGAACGCTGGCCTGCCCATCAACAGCCTGGTGTTCGGCGCGCCGGGGGTTTTCTATACCTCCATGCAGATGACGAGCTCCACCGTGATCGCCTGGACGGCCGGGCCAGCGATCTACGGGCGCCGGGGAAAACCGGCGGAGATCCTGCGCGCGGTCCTTCTGAACCCGAACGTGGTGGCAGTCTTCCTGGGTTTCTTTTTTATCCTGACGGGGCTGCGCCTGCCGGGTATCGTTACCCGTGCGGTCTCCGGTTTCGCCGGCATGACCGCGCCCCTGTCCATGGCACTCATCGGGGCGGCCCTTTCGCAGGTGCATGTGAAGGAGCTACTCCGCGCGGACCTTCTGCTGCTGTGCGCCGTGCGCCTCGCGGTTTTGCCCGTCGCGGCCATGGTCATCATGCGCCTGCTAGGCGTTCCGGAAACACTGCTGCGGGTCTCCACGGTGCTGGTCGCCATGCCGGTGGCGAATTACACGGCCATCCAGGCGGAAATGTACGGCGGCGATCATCATCTTGCCTCCGCCATCATCTTCCTGACCACGCTGCTCTCCCTCGTGACGGTGCCGATGATCACGTTGCTGTTCTGAACAGGATAACTGCTGCGATCCAGTCCCCATGAGAACACTTGCCGCCGAAGTTGCGTCCGGCGGTTCTTTTTGTGTTTTTTTGCACGGTTATCCTGCCCGAAAGCCCTTTTCCTTTTTGGTTTTCTATGCTATACTTGTTTCGAATGGAAGATGGTGGGATCCAGTTTGTATCCGCCGTCTTTTCAAAGGATTAACCATCCGAATGAGGAGTGTGCGCCATGAGGAAAAAGAAATGCGTTGCCATGCTGCTGGCCGGCGGCCAGGGCAGCCGACTGGGCATCCTGACGAAGAAGGTGGCCAAGCCGGCGGTTCCCTTTGGCGGAAAGTTCCGCATCATCGACTTTCCGCTGTCCAACTGCACGAATTCCGGTATCGACGTGGTGGGCGTGCTGACCCAGTACCGCCCGCTGGAACTGAACGCCTACATCGGCTCCGGTTCTCCCTGGGACCTGGATCTGTCCAACGGCGGCGTCTACGTGCTTCCCCCGTACCAGACCGGGAAGACCGGCGAATGGTATAAGGGTACGGCCAACGCCATCTACCAGAACATCCCGTTCATCGAGCAATGGGATCCGGATTACGTCCTCGTGCTCTCCGGCGACCACATCTATAAGATGGACTACAACGCCATGCTCCGCGACCACATCCAGAACGGCGCGGACCTCACCATCGCCGTGCGCGAGGTGCCGTGGGACGAGGCTTCCCGCTTCGGCATCCTGAACACCGACGAGAACAACCGCATCACCGAGTTCGAAGAGAAGCCCGCCCATCCGAAGAGCAACAAGGCTTCCATGGGCGTATACATCTTCAACTGGTCCAAGATGCGCAAGTACCTGGAGCTGGACGAAGCGGATCCCAAGAGCTCGAACGACTTTGGCAAGAACATCATCCCCATGATGCTGGCCGACGGCGAGAGCCTCTTCACCTATACCTTCGACGGCTACTGGAAAGACGTGGGCACCATCGAGTCCCTCTGGGAAGCCAATATGGACCTGCTCCAGCTGCCCATGCCCATCGACCTGCATGACAAGCGCTGGCGCATCTACGCCCGGAACCCGGGCATGCCGCCCCACTTCATCGCCGACGGTGCGAAAGTCGTGGATTCCCTCATCACGGAGGGCTGTGAAGTCCGCGGCACGGTGGATCACAGCGTGCTCTTTGCAGGCGTGACGGTGGAAACCGGCGCGGATGTGGTTGACGCCGTCGTCATGCCGGGCGCCGTCATTGAGCGGGGCGCCATCGTCCGCCGCGCCATCGTGGCGGAGAACGCGCACATCGCAGCCGGCGCGGTCGTGGGCGAGGAAACAGGCAACATTGCCGTTATCGGCCCGGGCGCGAAGGTTGCTGCCGGGGAATCCATCGCCGCGGGCGTCCAGGTGGACGCGGACGCGCAGTGAGGAGGGAACAGCATGAAAGACATCATGGGCCTCATCTATACCGGTGAAAACGATATCCATTTGGGTGAACTGACGAGCCAGCGCGCGGTCGCGGCCATGCCCATCGCGGGACGGTACCGCGTCATCGACTTCCAGCTTTCCTCCATGGTGCATACGGGCATCAAGAACGTCGGCATCATCGCCCAGAAAAACTACTCCTCCCTCATGGATCACGTCGGCTCTGGCCGCGAGTGGGATCTGCACGGCAAAGAGGGCATGGTCATCCTGCCGCCCTTCCTGACCCGTGACAACCTGGGCGTTTATTCCGGTCTGCTGGACGCGCTGCGTTCCAACATGAACTTCCTTACCCGCTCCAAGCAGGAATACATCGTCCTGACCAACAGCCACACCATCTACAACATGGATTACTCGGACGCGATCCGCTTCCATGTGGAAAAGGGCGCGGACATTACGCTGCTTTACACCCGTGAGAATTCCCGTAAGGGCGATCACGACATCTTCTTCTCCCTGAATGACGAAGGACAGATCACCGGCATGGAGATCGGCGCGACGGAACCCAAGACCGACTGCGCCGCCATGAAGATCTACATCACCCGCCGGGAGCTACTGCGCCAGCTCGTGGAGCAGGGCGCGGCCAGCGGCTTGCACGATTTCGAGCGCGACGTGCTACAGCGCTCCGTGAACGAGGGGAACCTGAAGCTCTGCGGCTATGAGTACACCGGCGTGACTTGGACCATCGATTCCATCCAGTCCTACTTCGGCTTCAACATGGCCATGCTGGACAGCGAGTTCCGCCGCCAGCTCTTCCCGGCGGAAATGCCGGTTTATACCAAGGTGCGCGACGACATGCCCGCCCGCTATGTGGAGGACAGCTGCTGCGCAAACTCCCTCGTGGCTAACGGATGCGTCATCGAGGGCACGGTGGAGAACTCCGTCCTC
>JAIKWN010000072.1 GCA_024684665.1 Clostridiales bacterium
CAGAAACTCTACATCTTCGAGGCCGGGAAGATCATCGGCAGCCTGCCCGTCTCCACGGGCCTCAACAACCCGAAGCAGCCGTATAACGAAACCCCGGCGGGGGAATTCCTCGCCATCAGCTGGGTGGGCGAAATGGTGGCCGGGACCATGCGGGAGCGCTTTTCCATCCGCATCAACGGCGGCACCACCATCCATGAAGTGCCGCACCGCCTGGGCGCCGACGGGAAAACCCGCATGTACACGGAGTTTGAGAAGGAACTGGGCAAAAAAGCGAGCCATGCCTGCGTGCGCGTCGCGAGGCGGAAAAACGCCGAAGGCCAGAACATGGAGTGGCTCTGGGCGAACCTGGAGCAGCGTACGAAGGTCATCATCTGGGACGACGTCGGGCGGAAAACCGTGCCCGTCGAGCTTCCGGACGCGGACACGCCCCTCTTCCGGAACCCGGAAGGCGGCAGGAATTACCACGTGAACCAGAACTGCAGCGGCGTCAAGGCAAAATTCCTTCCCCTACAGGGAGGCTTCACGTACGGCGATCTCCTGAAAGACGAATACAGAAAACTGACACCCTGCGAATTCTGCGGCGCGCCGGACAAACAGGAAACGCTCTATGAGCGCTGGCTTTTTGAGGCGAACCAGATTGGGATCGAGCCGACGGAAGAAATCCGCCGGGCGTTCGGCGTGGAGTAAGCCGGGAATGATGAGACGCCTGTCCGCGGCAATTGCCGCGTGCTTCTTCGCGCTCTGCCTGCCGCGCCCCGCGGTCCGCGCCGAAACCATTCTCTGGGAGGATGAGAGCGGTTCCGTGATCCTGGGGGACGGCGGGGAGGTGACCTTCCTTTCCCCAGACGGTGAGGTCACCGATCTCTTCCTTTTGGATGCGACGCCGACGCCTGTACCGGAGGAACCCTCCCTGCTGACGGAGGAGGAAGCCGGACCGCCCCCAGGGGAAACGGTAGCAGGGGAAACCGTTCCGGAAGAGACGGCCCCGGAAGAATCTGCCTTCCGTTTCCGCAGGACGCTGCGTTACGGCGACAACGACGATTCCGTCCGGCGGTTGCAGACCCGGCTTGCCGAGCTGGGCTTTTATGAGGCGCGGGTTTCCGGCGGATACTACAAGGTGACGCAAAGTGCCGTCCGCGCGTTTCAGCGGCAGAATGGCCTCACGTCGGACGGAGTCGCGGGACGGACGACCCAGGAGGCGCTTTTTTCCGCTTCCGCCGTGCCGGCGTCCGCGACGCCGAAACCCACCGCCACTCCCACTCCCGCTAAATACACCCTGATGGTAGACGTGACCAACCAGATCGTGCGCTGCTATACATATGACGAAGAAGGAGATTACTCCGTCCTTGTGCGTGAGATGATCTGCTCCACCGGGACGAAGAAGAACCCGACGCCCCTGGGCACTACGATCATGCCGAAGACCCGTGCAAGATGGGGCTATTTTCCGACCTGGGACAGCCATGCTCAGTACCTGACGCGCATCGACCGGGCGAATGCCTTCCATTCCGTGCTCTATACGGAGCCGGACGAGCTGTCGCTTGTCGTTTCCTCTTTTGAGGCCCTTGGGACGCGGCAATCCCACGGCTGCGTGCGCCTGCTCGTTTCGGACGCGCGCTGGATTTATGAGAACTGCGAGGCAGGCACGATCATCACGGTGTACGAAAGCGGGCTGTACGATCCGGAATATACGATGACTTTAAAGCCGAGGCTGAACCAGGAAACCATGCGAGAGCGCAGCCTACCCGCGCCGACACCGACGCCCGTCTACCGCCGGGAAAACTGGCCGGTGAAATTCCGCACCCTCTCCCGGGGCAAGACCGGAGAGGACGTTTTCTTCCTGCAGATGCGGCTGCGGGAACTCGGCTATTACGACGGCACGGTGACTGGGGGCTATTACGGAGGAACCATCGAAGCGGTGACAGCCTTCCAGAACGATCACGGCCTCAAGGTGGACGGGGTTGCGGGAAAACAGACTCAGAAGCTGCTCTTTTCTCCGGAGAGCGACCCGACACCGTCGCCGGCCCCTACGCCCACCCCAACCGCGGATCCGCTTCTTTTGACGCCGCGGCCGGATTTTGTGGGATGACGAACTGTTCAGGACATCAGAAGGAGGTAGAGAACGCGCATGAACCGCCGCGCATGGTCGAAGCTGGTTCTTTTCCTCCTGCTCCTGTCCTTCGCAGGAATTATCGCTCTCGTCGCCGTCGTTGATCCCTTCGAGATCTACCGTGAGGCGAAGGATTTCATCCCGCCCTGTGAAAACGGCATCCAGAACTACGCAAACGCCGGCGTGGCCCGCAGCTGGGATTACGACAGCGTTGTCATCGGCTCCTCCATGACAGAGAACTTCATTCCTTCGCAGCTGGATGCTCTGTTCGGCGGGCGCTTCGTGAAGCTGCCTATCAACGCCGGCTCGCCGTATAACCACAGGCAAATGATGGAACTCGCTTTCCGCACGCACGATCTGAAAAACGTCATCTACTGCGTGGACGCGGACGCCTTCTCCTATTTCTACAAACAGCCCAAGACGGAGATGCCCGATTATCTCTACAGCGCGGGGCTACTGGACGACGTCTCCTATTGGCTGAACAGTTCAGTCCTCTTTCAGTACGTTCCCCGCTGCCTGAAATCCTGGGGGAAAACGGATCCGGATCTGCGGGATACCATGTACACCTGGGGAGATCTGTATCCGTACGGCGCGGAATACGCCCTGAAAGGCGCTCGCATTACGGATAAGACCTATGAGCAGAAGAAAACGCCGGACCGCTTTGCCCTATCCCAGCAGACCGCGATGAACGTGGAACACAACATCGTTCCCTTTCTGGAGGCGCATCCGGAAACGGAATTCTGTTTTTTCTTTCCGCCATATGCTCTCGTGAACTGGTATCGCTTTTACCGGCAGAAAACCCTTGACTTTCACTTGTCCCAAATCGAGGCGATTGCCACCCGTCTACTGGAATACCCGAATGTGCGCGTATACGATTTCCGCGCCCGGACGGACTGGATCCTGGATCTTTCCAATTACATTGATGACCACCACTACGGTCCCTGGATCAATTCGGCCATGGCGGAGGATATGGCGGCGGAGCGTTGCCGGATCCGCTCTCCGGAGGAGGCGGAACA
The DNA here is from genome assembly GCA_024684665.1 of Clostridiales bacterium. The sequence goes on from JAIKWN010000072.1 coordinate 3,124, forward strand.
AAACAGCCTGGTGCTGAAAAATCTCGTCTCGCAGGTCGTGTCCGCCGGGAAGTGGCCGGAAGCCTTCGATCTGTCCTTCTGAGCCCTTCTGATTTTATCCGAGATCTTCCGTGTTTTTCTGATCCTTTCCTGATCCGAAGAAAAGCCCTGACAAAGGAGCGCCCGCATGCTGTTCAATTCCTACGTTTTCCTGCTCGCCTTCCTGCCCCTTACCTGGGCGGGCTATTTCCTGCTCGGGCGCCTACCCGGGCGGATCTATGCGAACAAAGTTTTCCTCATCCTCGCCTCCTTCGTCTTTTACGGATGGAACAACCCGAATTACGTGCCCATCATCGTGGCTTCCATCCTCGTCAATTACGCCCTCAGCCAGGGGATGCTGCGCCTTAGTGAAAAAAAGGCACGCCTGCCCCTGCTCCTGCTCGGCCTCGCCTTCAACCTGGGGATCCTCTTCTGGTTCAAATACCACGACTTCTTCTGTGAAAACTGGAATGCGGCCTTCGGGACGGGGTTCCGGCTGCACCGGCTGGCCATGCCCCTCGGCATCTCGTTCTTTACTTTCCAGCAGCTGTCTTACGTGATCGATAGCTACCGGCAGGCCGTTCCCCGCTACAACCTCTGCGACTACGCGCTCTTCGTCACCTTCTTCCCGCAGCTTGTGGCGGGACCCATCGTACTGCATAGCGAGATCGTTCCTCAGTTTGCGAACCCAGAAAATCGCAGCCCGAAGGCAGACAACATCGCCCCTGGGCTATATGCCCTCGCGCGGGGTCTCGTGAAAAAGGTGCTCGTGGCGGATACCTTCGGTATGGCCGTCACGGCGGGATTTGCGGCAGCGTCAAAACTGAACACACCGGAAGCCTGGTTCGTTGCCGTGAGCTATACCCTGCAGCTGTACTTTGACTTCTCCGGCTACTGCGACATGGCGACGGGCATCGGGTTGCTCTTCAACATCCGCATCCCGATGAACTTCAATTCTCCTTACAAGAGTCTGAACATCCGGGAATTCTGGCAGCGCTGGCATATGACCCTCTCCCGCTTCCTGACAAATTACGTCTACTTCCCCCTGGGAGGCAGCCGGAGAGGCACCGCCCGCACCTGCCTGAACCTCATGATCGTCTTCCTGCTCTCCGGCCTCTGGCACGGGGCAGGCTGGCTCTTCCTGCTCTGGGGACTGCTGCATGGGGCGGCCAGTGTGCTCTACCGCCTCTTCCGTAAACAGTGGGACGCGCTGCATCCCGCCCTACAATGGATGGCTACGTTCGTCTTCGTGGTCTGCTGCTGGGTCTTCTTCCGGGCGAACACCCTGTCGGATGCCCTTTCCATCCTGCGGGCAATGTTCTCCATGAAATTCGGCGCGATCCGCGATTCTATCACCTCCGCCTTTGCACTGCCCGGCGGGTTCCATCCCGGCTACAACGGGGTGTATATGATGTTTTGGTTTGTTGCGTCCCTCGCAGCCTGCCTGGGCATGAGAAACGTATACGAACATACGATGGAATTCAGGCCCACTGTATGGAACGCTCTGCTCACGGTTCTTTTCATTGTCGCCGCGACGCTTTCGCTTTCCCGGGTCAGCGTCTTCCTCTATTTCAATTTCTGACGGGGCCGGCCTATGCGAAATGGAACCTGGGCGCGTCTTACGGCGGGGCTGACAGCGCTGGTTTTCCTTCTGGCCGCGCTTCTCGTGATCTTCGTTGATCCTTTTGAAGTCTACCGGAAGGCGACACTGTATACTCCGCCCATTGACAACACCACGCAGGTGTATTCCAATGCGGGCATCGTAAGGAATTACGATTACGACAGCGCCATGGTCGGCTCCTCTGTGACGGAAAACTTCAAACCGTCGGAGATGGACGAAAAGCTCGGCGGCCGCTTTGTGAAGCTGGTCACCTCTGCGGCTACGGCGAAGAACCACCAGCTCCTCCTGCGCCTGGCTTTCAAAACCCACGGTCTGCGCCGGGTAGTTTACGGGCTGGACGTGTATTCTTTCGTTGCTCTGCCGGAGGAAACGGGGAGCGAAGTGCCCCTCTATCTCTACGACGACAACCCGGCAAACGATGTGCGGTACTGGCTGAACCGTTCCGTGCTCTTTTCCTTCTTGCCGCGGTGTCTAAAAACTTGGGGACAGGCGCCGGAAGACTCCCTGCGGGACAGCATGTACTCCTGGGCGGGGCGGGATAAATATGGGAAGATCGCCCTGTACAACGCCAGTTTCACGAAACCGGAAGAAGAGCGGAACGCGGAATTCTATCTCGCGCGCGGCCGGGTGAATCTCGACGGGAATCTCCTGCCCTTCGTGCAAGAGCATCCGGAAACGCGGTTCGATTTCTTCTTCCCGCCGTATTCCGCCGCGGAATGGGCGAGCATGAAGAGCAGGGGAACGCTGCCGGGGATGCTGGCGTTGCGGGGGCTTTTATACGACGCCCTTTCCCCGTATGAAAACGTCAGGCTCTTTGATTTCAGTGCCCGGGAGGAATGGGTGCTGGATCTTTCGAATTACAAGGATACGCTGCACTACGGGGAGTGGATCAACTCCGCGATCGTGGAAGCCATCGCGGAAGGGGACGGTCTGGTCGCCTCCCACGAACAGCTGGACGCCGCGACGGACTGGCTTCGCGCCCGTGCGGAAGAGCAAATCGAAGCCGGCGGCTGGCTCTGGTGAGCGCCGTCGGCTTTTGCCGGTTTTATTTGTTTTATACCTTCCCTTCGTCGATCCACTTCTGCCAAGTTTCCGGCATAAGGCCGGCGGTGGCAAGTTTTCCACAGCGCACGAGGGGCAGGCGAAGCAGCTTCGGATTCTCGCGCAGGCCGTCCAGGATGCGCGCGCGGTCCTGCGTATAGGCCACGACGCTCTCCCGGAACTCCTTTGTATCCCGGTCGCAGAGCGCCTCCAGCCCCACCGCAGCGGCGACGCTTTCCAGCTCGCGCTTGCCGATGCCGTACTTCAGGATGTCGATACGCTGGTAGGGAACGCGGCGCTCCTTAAAAAAGCGCTCCGCTTTCTGCGTATCAAAGTTTTTTCCGCAGTAAATCTGAATGGCCATAGCATTTCCTTTCCGTTTTCTGTGAAAGGCCGCATCTGAAAGGTATGGCAATTTGCCTCTGAAAGGTATAACAAAATGTCTCTAAAAGATAATTTCAGACTAAAACGACAGCAGGAAGATTCCATGAGAAAGAAGATCGCTCTTATTGCCGGAGCATCCGGCGGCATCGGGGAGGCGGCAGCCCGGAGGCTGCTGCACGGGGGATGGACGGTGCTGTTGCACGGGAACGCCGGGCGTGAAAAGCTGGAAGAAGAATGCAGGGCACTGCAGGCGGAGGGGCTGGATGCCCACGCCGTAGCATGCAACCTTGCGGATGCGGAAGAAACCGCTGCCATGTGTCGTGAAATCGTCGCTGTATACCACCGCCTGGACGGCCTCGTCTACGCCGCCGGGATCAGCTGCACGAAGCTCCTGCAGGATACGGAGGAAGAGGACTGGGCCCGAGTGATGGAAACGAACCTCACGGGCTGCTTCCGCCTCTGCCGTGCGTTTCTCCCTGCTCTCAGGGAGGCGGGCGGCTCCATCGTGACCGTATCCAGCATGTGGGGACGGAGCGGCGCCTCCTGCGAGGCCGCTTACGCCGCCTCCAAGGGAGGGCTAATCGCTTTCACGAAGTCGCTGGCGAAGGAATTAGGCCCTTCCGGCATCCGAGCAAACTGCCTCTGCCCCGGGGTCATCGGGACCCGCATGATGGAGGAGCACACGGAGGAGACGAAGCGCATGCTCGCGGAGGAGACGCCCCTTGGCCGCCTCGGCACGCCGGAGGACGTCGCGGGCGCGGTCTCGTTCCTCCTCTCGGACGCTGCCGCCTTCGTCACAGGGCAGGTGTTAGGGGTGGACGGGGGATACCTGTGAACCCTCAGCCCACCATGCGCAGGCGCTTGTCCTCATGGTTCAGGACTTCGCAGCCGTCCTCCGTCACGAGTACTAGGTCCTCCACGCGGACGCCGAACCGCCCCTCGAGGTAGACGCCCGGCTCGATGGAGAAGATCATGCCCGGGACGGCGACGCTCGTATTGGCGCTCGAAACGTCGCCCTTTTCGTGGTCCGTCTGGCCGATGAAATGCCCCAGGCGGTGATTGAAGAACTCGCCGAAGCCGGCCGCAGCGATGTGGTCCCTGGCGGCGGCGTCGATATCGCAGAAACGCACGCCGGGGCGGATGATCGCCTCGGCCTTTTCATTTGCCTCGCGGACGAGGTTATACACGCGCACGAATTCCTCGTCCGGCTCGCCGCAGAAGAAGGTGCGGGTCATATCGGAGCAGTACCGGTCCTTCACACATCCCATGTCGATCAGCACGCACTCGCCCTCATGGAGGACGGTATCGTCCGGCCCGTGATGGGGATCCGCGGCGTTCTTCCCGAAGGAGACGATGGAGTTGAAGCTGGGGCCGGTGCAGCCGCGCTTTTGGAATTCCGCGTCGATATAAGCGGCGACCTGCTTCTCGGTCATGCCCGGTTTCACGTATTCGGAAGCCAGGCGGTTCACCTCGTCGTTGATCCGGGACGCCTCCCGCATGATGGCGATCTCCTCTTCATCCTTCACGGCCCGACATCCGTCCACGCAGTCGGAAGCCAGGACGGGGCGCATCCCGGGGCAGCGCGACATGAGGGGGATGAGGAATCCGGCGCGCCAGTCCTTGTCGATGCCGAGGGGCGCATCCGCATCGATCTCGGCCGCGATCCTGCCGATGGAATCGTCCGTATCGCTGAACCAGACCTCGTGGAACTTTGTCTCTGGGACGGAGAAGAGGTTATTGAGGAAGAGCGTATGCCGTCCGTCCTTCCGGACGAGGAAGGCGAAAAGGCGCTCCATTGGGTGAACGTCGACGCCCGTCAGGTACCAGATGCTCTTAGGATCGGAGATGAGGAACTGGGAAAGGCCGCATGCCTCCATATTCTGAAGGACGCGGGAAATGCGGGTATTCATAAGGGTTTCCTCCTTTTCGATGGTTGCGGGGATTGCTCTTAAGCCTTACGGGATGCAGTATAGCAAAGCCTTCGGGGAAGCGCAAGACGGGAAGACCCTGCGCGCGGAAAGAGGACGCGTCCCCCCGGCGCGTCCTCCGCTATGGATTGATCTGATCGGCATGCCCTTTTCCTGACAATGCGGAGTATAACACATTCAAACGGTCACGGACGGTCAAGTGAGCGGAGCGAGATTGATAAGGTAGTTTCAGCAGCACAAACGGCTGGATACAGTAGCGTATCTTTTACCTCATCCATTAGTTCTTCGAGCTGCCACCTTTCCCTGGAGGGGAAGGTATGTGATTACCGTTCTTCCCTGTCGATCCCTAGCTCCCGTACAATGGCTACGGCGTCGGTCATAGGGCGTACGTAGCCTTGAAGGAGAGCACCTTTCGTGGCTAGGGCGCGGCTCTTCGGATCGAGGTAAATGCGACATTTATGCTTGGCGTTCTTCGCCTCCTGAATGAGATTCAGACAGGCAGAGTTGCCGTCGAAGGCGAGGAGGGCGGAGGGGATATTCTTGAAAATCTCGTAGGCGAAACTCTTGTACAATCCCATGCCGGAATCTTCGATAGAGACGAGGACACGAACGCCGGAAGCGAGAAGCCGGGCTTGTTCCCGCGGGGTGATCCGGTTTGGTACGATGGCATAAACTGGGAAGCGTCCGGCGGCAAGGTTAACGAGGAGGCCTTCTTGTCCGGAGAGGGTGTGCCCGACGACAAAGACAGTCTTGCTGGGATCTGCCGCCTCCACAAGTTCATTAAGGAAGCGACGCTGATCCTCCCGCACGGGCGTGCGTCGGCCTTCCCGGTTGAAACTGCCACCTGCCGCGATCACGGGGAAGCACCTTTCCGGCAGGGGCGCGAGCCGCTCTTTCAGCGCTTCCTCCGCGGAAAGGCCGCCCCGGGCGTGCCAAAGCCCACGCTCGGGCGATGGGGTTTCCTTCCCGAGAAGCTCCGAGTAGTGTAGCTCGATGTCCCCAGCGGGGAAGCTTTCCCGGAAGGCTGTTTTCTTTTCTACAAATACGCGGCGGCTTTCCGCGAGGACCTCCGCCTCCGCACGCCTCATGGCGAGCAGTTCTTCTCTGGAGAGCCCGAGGAGCTTTTCGAGGCTTAATTCCTCGTCGATGGAGTTCGTACCGTAAAGCGCTCCGCCGTCTGTTCCCTGGACGCAACGCACGCCCGCTGCCAGATAGTTCCTCAGAGGATGCTGTTTCAGGCTGCCTAGGTTGTTAAGGCGTACGTTGGAGGTTAGCTGGAATTCGAGGATCACACCGTATTTACACATGTCGGAGAGCAGGGCTTTACCCGTTGGGGAGCGGAGGTCGCAGGTGTATAGTCCGTGCCCCAGGCGCAACGGTGGCATTTTCTGCTCGGGGCGCAGCGCCTCTGCGACGCAACGGATGCTGTTTGCCACATTGTCCCGCAGACTATCGTTCTCCCCAGCGTGGATGCGGATGACGAAGCCGGGATTCGCTTCTGCGATAGAAACGAGCTCCCGGATGACCCCGCGGAGCTCCCGTATGTCGGAAATCTCCTCCCCCAAGATGTCGCAACCGGCTACGTATGGATCCCCTGCGACGGCTCGGAGGCAGCGCAAGTTCTCTCTCAGGTAGTCGTCTGGCGTCACATGGTCCTTTACAATGGTGAGGGGAATACGGCGGATACCGGCAAGGAAACGCAGGAGCACCCCGGTTTCCCGTTCTGCCGCTGGGAGGATTTCGTGAATCTCACGCAAGCGCGCTGGGACTTCCAAGGGATGCAGCAGGGCCGTGTCGCTGATTTCCGCGTATTCGACGCCATAGCGGCGGTATTCCCGACAGATCCACAGCAGCAAATCTTGGAAAAGGGTGTTGCGGGCGTAGCGGTCATCTGCTCGGTCCCGCAGGATGCGCTCCGCGCAGGCTCGCACCTCCGGATCAGGAATGAGATCAATGGCGAGACCACCAAGGGGATCTTCTGCTGGGGTGGCTTTCGTGAAGATGTAGCGGTAGAGATAGACTTTCTCGAGATTCGCGAAAACTGCTTGCCCGTCCTTCGGGACCGTTAGAGAGTTGCGGATCTTCTCAATGTTCGTGGCAGCGTCTGTGGGGTTCCCAAGAAGGAGGTCTGCGAAATTGATGAAAGTGAAATCATCAATGCGTCTCTCGCGATAGCGACCAGTCAGCGGGCTGTCCGAAAACATCTCCGCCGCGACGAGGCGGCGTGCTTCCATCTTTGAGCGCTGCTCTTCCGTAATGGAAAGTTCGAGCTTTTTGATGTAGTAATACGGATAGCGAATCTGATGCACGATTCCGAGGGCGATCAACACATCGGGCGGGAGGTTGCCGTTCATGTGGGTATGCAGATCGCTTTTGAACTTGCATTCCCCTGGAATATAGGTTTTGACGATGGTCTTTTCGATGCCCAGGCGGTAGTTCTTCGTCTGGCTCATCAAGGTCTTTGAGATGGCAGGCACGGAGGCCTTGCGCTCCACGGTCCCGTCTGGGAAGATGTTTGCCACCTTCGTCCCGCCGAGGCGGAGGATATACATCCGCCGGTTGTCGCCATCGATGAAGAGCGGCACTTCGCCCCGGATGACCATGAGGCCGCTCTCGTCCTCCTCCGCCGCGAGGCCGCAGAGCCGCCCGAAGTTGCGGATGAGGTTCCCGGTATGGTGGTTCGGCGTTCGGATGACGTAAAAGAGCCGCTCGCCCTCCATACTGAGGTCGATGGCCATGTCCTTTTCCCTGTCTAGGTAAAACCGCTGAAAGAAGACCATGCGCACCTCCCGCATCCCGTCTTGTTGAAAGATATATACTCACTATAGCACAGCGCGATGGCTTTGTCACGGTTTGCAGGATGCTTGCAATTTGACTTCGGGAGATTATAATAAAAATGTGTTGCTTATTCCGGAAGGGGGCGGATTGCATGGACACAAAACAGCTTCAGACCTTTATTACTTTGTCGGATACCCTGAATTACCAGCGCGCAGCCGAGCGTCTTCAGTATGCACCGTCTTCCCTGTTCCGGCATATCCAGCTGATGGAAGAGGAACTGGGCACGACGCTTTTTTATAAAAACGGGCGTCAGCTGGAACTGACGGAAGACGGAAAAAGGCTGCTGCCGGACGCACAGCGCCTTCTCTCGGGCTGGCAGGACTTTATGGGCGCCGCGCGGGAAGGCGGGGAAGACCGTCCGATCGCCGTTGGCGGCTGCGAGATGAATACTTCCTATTCTCTGCACGAACTGCTCGGACGGTTCGCCAAACGGTATCCGGACGCGCATTACAGCATGACAACGTCCCCGAACGCGGCGGTTCCTGAACTCCTGCGTGCCGGGCTTATCGATTTCGGTTTCTATTACAGTACGACGCAGAAACGTCCGCAGGGATTGGCGAGCATTCCTCTTTATCGGGAAACGCTCTTTCCCTGCACGGCGCCCGGCCATCCTCTCCGGGGCAAAAAAGCGCTTCACTGGGCGGATCTGGCCGGTCTCTCCGTTGCGCATCCGCACGACAACTGCTGCTTTATCACAGTATACCGGGAAGCTATGCGGGTGCACGGCGTATCCTGCGGGAAACTGACTTTTTTGGGATCTATTGCCCTGATTGCGGAACACGCGGAAAGGGAGAAAACACTTTTGCTCATTCCTATGCACGCTTTGCCACGCTTCCGGGAGGATTTCGGTGTTGCTCCACTCGATATGGACGAGGAACCGATGCGCTTCTGGGAGTCCGTCCTCTGCCGGGGCGGCGGGGATCTTTCACCCCAGGCCCGGCGGCTCGTCCGGTTCGCCGCGGAGTACGCTTCTTCAGAGCTTTCGGATCATCCGGAGGCTTATGAGGGGCCGGACTCCTTCGAACCATATCTTGCCGTGATTTAATGTTTCCGCCTTTATTGCAAACCTTCGAACGTACGGTTCAGTATAACCGTACGTTTATTTTGTGTGTTTCTGTTATAATCCTGTCAAATGGAAGCGCAGAGGGCGCTTCCAAACCCCCCGAACGAAAAGGAGGAACAGGATGAAGCATTACAAACTGCTCGCTCTTGCGCTCGTGTGCGCTCTGCTCGCCTCTCTCGCGTCCTTTGGCGCTGCTGAGGTGAAGGATGGCGTCTACACCGAGACCGTAAAGGGCATGTTCGACGGCATGGTCGTCGAAACTACCATCGAGGGAGGAAAGATCGCCTCCGTCGAAGTCAAGGAACATCAGGAAACGTCTCCCGGCTGGCCGGCGATTGAACAGCTGCCCGGGATGATCGTGGAAGCGCAGTCCATCGGCATCGACAGCATCGCTGGCGCCACCATGAGCTCCAGCGGCGTCAAAGCCGGCGTCGAAGCAGCTCTCATCGAAGCCGGTGCGGATGTCGAGGTGTTCAGGACCGCCGTTGCTTCCGCTCCGGCTGCAGCCCCCGCCTATAACATCGTCATGGGTTCCTTCGAAGTTCCGCAGACCTGGGACGAGAGCTATGACGTCGTCGTGGTTGGCGCTGGCTTTGCCGGCATGGCGGCTTCTTATGCCGCGGCCGAATCCGGCGCCTCCGTTGTCCTCGTGGAGAAGCTCTCCAATACCGGCGGCAACAGCGCTATCAACGGCGGCCAGTATGCCTGCTACACCTCCAAGGAAGCGGCGCGCCTCCAGAAAATGTTCAACCTGATCCCTGACACCCCGGAGAAGCACATTGAAGACACCTTGGTTGGCGGCGACAACATGGGCTGGCCGCGTATGGTCGAAGTCATGTGCAAGGGCGCGCCTTACTTCTTCAATGTTCTGCTGGATAACGGCCTTGTTATCCGCGACACCCTAGCGCGTCCGGGCGGACACTACGGCTACCGCACCTATTCCACCGAAAACTTCGTCGGTTCCGACATCACAAATCTGGAGCGCAAGATGATCGACGCACAGGACAACGTGAAGCTGGAACTGGATACCCGGATGGTCGAAATCTACCGCACCCGCGACGAGGCCAACAAAGTGGTCGGCATCCGCGTCTCCACCGGCGACGCTTACAAAACAATCGAAGCGAAGAAAGGCGTCATCCTAGCGACTGGCGGTTTTGGCGCCAACGTCTGGATGCGTGAGACCCAGGTGCCCTATCTGACAGAGGAGATCCCGACCACCAACAACAAGGCCGCATCCACCGGCGAAGGAATCCAGCTTGCGCAAGCCATCGGCGCGAACACCACTAATATGTCGAACATCCAGCGCTATCCTTTCGCGGATTCCACGAACGGCGTTCTGGACAAGTTCGCGGTCTGGCCCTTCTCCGGCCCCAGCTACGGCATCGTATATGTGGACTGGCAGGGCAAGCGCTACGTTTCTGAAGGCGAGCGCCGCGACGTCTGCGCCAACGCGGCTGTGAATACCGGCTTCGTGTCCACTTACTCCATATTTAACTGGGATGTTGTAAAAGCCTACGCCACCGAGGAAGAACTGGCCGAAGGCATCGCGCAGGGCCGTATCCTGGCCGCCGATACGCTCGAAGAGCTGGCGGAGAAGATCAACGCTCTCCCGATCCACGATCAGTATCCGTCGATCGACGGCGCGACTTTGGTCGCCACCATCGAGCAGCACAACGGCTACATTGACAGCGGCGTCGATCCGGACTTCCACAAAGTTATGGCTGCCACAATGGCGAAGATCGAGCATGGACCGTACTATGCGATCCCGCAGTTCCCTTCCGTACACCACACGATGGGCGGTCTCGTGATCGACGAGCGCACGCAGGTGTACGACATCTTCGGCGAAGTGATCCCGAACCTGTATGCGGCTGGTGAAATCACCGGTGTCGTCCATGGAACAAACCGCCTGGGCTCCAATGCGGACGCGGACGCTTGCACGTTCGGCTACATCAGCGGCCATGTGGTTGCGACGGGCGAATTCCCGGACTATATGTTTGAGGTTCCGCTCAACTGATCTTAAGTTTTCTTTCTTCTTCTTTCGCCCGTCCCGAGCATCCGGGGCGGGCCTTTTCATTTTCCGGGGATCATGCGGTTTTCCTGCTGTCGAGATTTATTTTTCCAGCCTTCCATTAACCGGGATAAACAGCCTCCTGTCTGCGTCTTATAAAAGCAGGATCGTATCCTGCAGACTGCGGCACGGGCCCTTTGTCACGGTTTGCTGTCGCGGTTGCGGAACAGCTGCGGATGTGCTAAAATACGGCCCGACAGAAAAGAAATCACGGGGGACTTTTGATATGAAAAAGATTTCGATTTTCGGCATCCTGCTGGCGCTGGCGCTCTGTCTGTGCAGCTCGGGACTGGCGGATATTGAGCCGGTCTCCGATGAAGGCACACAGGCGGCTGCCATGGAGCCAGGCGACGGGGGCAGCCAGGGAGGCAGCCCCCTCGTGGAGCTGATCGTTCCGGAAGAGAAGCCGGTCCTGCCAGTCGCGCCCATGGAACCTCAGACGCAGGTCACGCCTGTGGAGCCTGTTACGCAGTCGGCGCCGACGGAGTCACAGATGCAGATCATGTCTGTGGAACCCGTAACGCAGGCAACGCCTATGGAATTCCAGACGCAGGACGCGCCAACGGAGCCGGTGACGCAGGCAGCGCCTATGGAATTCCAGACGCAGGACGCGCCTGTGGAGCCTGTTACGCAGTCGGCGCCGACGGAGTCACAGATGCAGATCATGTCCGTGGAACCCGTGACGCAGGTTACACCGGTAGAGCCTCCGGCCCAGACAGCGCTAGAGGGATCTGTTACGCTGATCACGCCGACGGATGACGGAACGTCCACAACGCCTACGGACACGGGAGCGCCGACAACGACGACGCCGACGGATACGGGAATGGCTACCACACCGACGGATACCGGAGTACCCGCGACTACCCCGGCGGATGACGGAACGGGCACGACACCGACGGATACCGGAGCGCCGACAACGACGACGCCTACAAATGTGACGATGCCTACGGATAGCGAAGCCACCACCACGCCGACGAATGACGGAACTTCCACGACGCCAGCGGATAGCGGAGCGCCTACAACGACTACACCGTTGAATGACGGAACATCCACCATCACCCCGACGGATGTGACGACGCTGACGGATACAGGAGCCACCACTACGACACCTTCGGACACGGGAGCGCCGACAACGACGACGCCGACGGATACGGGAATGGCTACTACGCCGACGGATACCGGAGCACCCGCGACTACCCCAGTGGATGACGGAACGGGCACGACGCCGACGGATACGGGAGCGACCACGGCCACCACGGAAACCACTGCACCGGAGATCCCGGTGGAACCAGAAGCTGCCGCGCCGAAGCTCATGAACTTTGTAACAAAGGACATCGTAAAGAAGGGCGGCAAGGGCAGCATTTCCGGCAGCGTTGCGGTTGCAAGCGGACATACCGTCGTCGTGGAGCTCTCAGGGTCTCTGATCCCCACCATCAGCACGGAATTGACAGAATACAGCAACACCTTCAAATTCGATAACCTGAACGCCGGGGAATATACGATTACCATCTACGACAAGGCGAATCCCTCGCTGAAGCTGACGCTGAAGCAGACGGTCAAGGAAGGCGCGCCGGATGTCCCGACTACGCCCATCACGGGCCTCGCCGCGAAGGCGGAGCCGAACAAGATCATCGTGACCGGCAAGGCGGAGCCGAACCGCGCCGTCGTGGTCGGGACGATCCTCGCCACCCAGGAGGTCACTGTCGTTAGCAAAGCCGACGGGATCTTCACGGCGGTCCTGACTTGCGCGGCCGGGACCTATAAGGTCTGGGCTGAATACGCGAACCTCAAGGATACGCGGGTCGAAATGGCTGGCAGCGTCAAGGTGGAAGACGAGAAGATCGACCACTACCCGACCTTCCAGCGGGGCGACCGCTATCATCCCCTCATCTTCCGCCTGCAGCAGCGCCTCCGCGAGCTCGGATACTATTCCATCCGGGTGGACGGTGTGTACGGCAGCGGCACGGAGCGGGCCGTCCGCCTCTTCCAGCAGATCAACGGCATCCATCCCGCGAACGGCGTCGCGACGAACCATACGCAGCAGGTGCTCTATTCCGCCTCCGCGAAGCCCTTTCACGGGCTGACGCCGATGCCCTACCCGGGCGGCGGAACGCTCTACCGCAGCCCGTATTACCAGCCCGCGGTCGTTCCGCTGCAGCAGCGCCTCCGGACCCTCGGCTACTACACCGGCTCCGCGGACGGCTACTTCGGCAGCGGCACGGAGCGCGCCGTGCGGAACTTCCAGAAGCGCAACGGCCTTCCGGCGACAGGCGCCGCGGACCCCGCCACGCAGATGCGGCTCTATTCCGCCTCCGCCATCCCGGCGGGCCACGGCGGCGGCGGATACGTTCCCTCCACGGGATACCGGCTCCTGTACTGGGGATGCCGGGGCGACGCGGTGCGCCGGCTGCAGCAGGCGCTGCGCAACGCCGGATACACCCAGGTCCGCACGGTGGACGGAATCTACGGGAAGTGGACCTACGACGCGGTCCGCGCCTTCCAGCGCGACCACGGCCTCTCCGTGGATGGCATCGCCGGGCGCAAGACGCAGAACGCCCTGTACGGGACCCACTACTGATCCCCGCGAAATCAGAATCCGCCTTCCGAAAGGCGGATTTTGTAAATGACTTATAACCGAATATAAACCGATTTAGACCTACTTAAACCGAGGAGGTTTTCCATGAAAAAGCGCATGTCCCGGATCTTTGCCTTCCTTCTGCTGGCCGCGCTCCTCGCTTTCTCCCTCGCCGCGGCGGAGGAGGGGCTCCTTTCCTGTCGCTTCTTCGACGTGGACAAGGGGGATGCCATGCTCATCACCTTCCCGGACGGCTCGCGCGTCATGATCGACGCTGGGACCAACAAGGCGGGGAAGGCGCTGGAGAAATGGATGCGGGCGGAAGGCATCGACAGGCTGGACGCCCTTGTCATCACCCATTTTGATAAGGATCATGTCGGCGGCGCGGACAAGCTGCTTAGCTCGCTCTCCGTCAGCTGCGTCGTGATCCCGGGATATGAGAAAGAGAGCAAGCAGCACACCCAGTTCATGCAGGCGCTGGACGAAAGCCCGGAGACGGAGACCTTCGTCCTTGGTCCCCGGGAGGAAAAGACCTTTTCCTTCGGCGGGGCGGACCTCCTCCTCTCCGCGGCCCATGAAATGGACTACGGGCGGGACGAGGAGAACGACTTCTCCCTTTGCGGCCGCCTCTCCTACGGGAACACCCGCTTCCTCTTCACCGGGGATGCGGAGGACGCCCGCCAGAAGGAGCTGCTGGAAGAAGGGGACCTCGCCTGCGACGTCCTCAAGGTGCCCTATCACGGGCGCGCCGTCACCGCCAGCGCGGCGTTCCTTACGGCCTGCGCGCCGGAGATCGCCTGGGTCCCGGACGGGCCGGAGGACGGGGCGGACCCGGGGCTCCTGCAGTACCTGGAGGAAAAACTCGGCGCTGCGGTTTACCGCAGCGCCGATGAAGGGGATCTTCTCGTCGTATCGGACGGAGAAACGGTCCACGCAGTGGAGTGAGGCCGGGCCTTACTTGTCCAGCTTCGTCCGCACCCAGCAGAAGGCCGGGATGACGAGGACTGGGATGCCGATGTAGCCCACGATGGACGTGCCCTGCTGCAGGAGCGCCTTCATGCCGAAGGAAGCGCCGATGGCGGCGACGCCCAGCAGGATCACCGTGATCACCGTGCGGCGCAGCTGCAGGTTCCCAATGAAGGAGAACAGCTTGTCAAACCGGCGGCAGCCCGCGTTCGCGAGGCCGGCCGCGGAGGTCAGCACAGCTAGGGTCATGAGCAGTACGAAGAGGTAGGTGAGCCAGGGCATCCCGAGCCGCCCCAGGACGGCCATGATCGGGACCGCCACCACCCCGGGATTGCAGATGTCCGGGATCACGGTCACGTAGCAGAAAAGCGTGAAGGCGATCGCAATCATGAGCGCCACGGTGATGATGTAGCCGGCGATGATGGCCTTCTTCGTCTCCTCGCGGGATTCCAGGATGTCCGCCACCGACATGACGTTAAAGGCGATCGTGGACTGGAAGCAGCCGTAGAGAATGGCGGAGAGGACCGCGCGCAGCAGGTTCGGCTCCTCCTGGTTGACGGGCGCCGCCGCGAAGGCCGCCGGGATGTCGTGCGGCCCGAAGGCGAGGCTTAGCACTGCGATCAGGAGGACCACCGCGACGATGGCGTACATCATGTATTTGGAAGCGAGGGACAGGAGCTTCGACCCGTACAGGCACAGCAGCGCGGAGATGATGATGGTCGGGATTGCAGCGCCCCAGTAGCTGAAGCCGAAGTTCATGAGCACGTTCGCCTCGCCGGAGAAGGCGAGGCCGCCCGCGCACATGACCGTCGCGAGGAACAGGACGTCATAAATGACGGCGAAGACAGGCCCGACCGTATCCCCGTAGCAGGAGAGGACAAAGGGGCGGTAGTTCGTCGTACCGTGTGCCCGCGCGTACTCGGTCATGTAGAAGATGACACCGCCCGTGATCAGCATAGCCAGCAGGGGACCGAACAGGCCGATCCAGCCGTACTTGACGTAGTAGTTCACGGAGAAGGCGCCGGTGGCGAAGCCGGGGCCGAAATGCCCGCCCAGCCAGACGGACGCTACGCCCAGGTACGACGCCGCGAAGATGCTGTTCTTTTTCATAGGATAGCCTCCTTACAGATGGAAATCAGATGGGGATCAAGCTGGAATCACTCACAGTCGAAGGAGACGCGACTGACAACGACGCCGCTGAAGCCCTTTGCCATGGCGACGTGCAACGGGTGCGTGAGATACGCCTGCAGGAACTCCGCCCCGTCCAGCTCGATTTCCGCCATGAGGTCGTAGTTGGAATCGCGGACGACGCAGTTCTTATGCACCCGCGGATCGTGCAGCTGCGGCATCGCCTCGTCCAGTTTCCGGTAGGTTTCGCGCATGCATTCCGCGAACGTGTCTACGTCCGCGCTAGGCGCAAGCTTCAGAAGGACGTAATGTTTCATAGCCATTCCTTTCCGCCCCCTTACACGGGGCCGATGAAAATCCTGCATATCATAACACAGTTTAAAGCTGGACGCCAGAAAAATCGGAAAGCTTTCAGGAAAAATCGGGCTCCTGGCGGCCCCCGCCGCGCCTTGAACGGGCTACGGACGGGGGCCTTGTTTGTAAGAATTCCAATCATATTGTTATTTATAGTGAAAGATACAAACTGTACGGATTTGTGAAAAAAACGGTTAAAAAAGGTTGCAATAGTAATTACGATGTGTTATACTCTACAAACTGAAGAGATATAAGGAAGTTTTAGATGCGCGTTTTCTGTTCAGGGCCCTGAAGGAGGTCCGGAAAACGCAGGAACATCGTGCTGTGCGTCACAGCGCGGGACGAAAGGAGGGAACGGTGCGTACGATAGAAGACGGCTGCGCGGTCGTGGAAGTGATCGCTTGGCCTGAGGACAAACCCTGGCAGAACCGTTACCAGACGGCGAGCAGCATCGAGAGGGGAATCTGCAGACTTGTGCTGTCCCCCGGCGTATTCCACGACGCGGCAAAGGCCAATACGGCATACCGCCGCTTTGCTGGGAAGATCGAGCGCGCCGGCCTGGTCCCCCCGAACGTCTCCTTCCGGGAGATGAATTCCACCCCATCTCAGAAGATATTCTGCATCATGACCGTCGGGGAAGCCGTGTTCAATTCCGCCTGCCGGATTGGGAAGATGAGTGTCATGGAATCCGGAACTGGGGACGCGCGCAAGGTCTGCGCCGTGCTCCTGGGCGAGGCGGAAATGCCATGGATCACAGAAGATGAGGAGGCGGCGGCCATCGCCGCGGGTGCATGAGGTTGAAGGAAACGTATGAACGACAGATGAAAAGCCTGCTGGGTGAGGCAGGCTTTTTTGCATACCTGCGCGCGATGGAGGCGCCATTCGAGCGGGGGCTGCGGATGAACCTCCGCCTCGCGGGGGAAGCCCCCTCTGCCGCCACCCCCTTCTGCGGGGAGGCGATACCCTGGGCGCGCGGGGCGTACTTCGTCCGGGAAGGGACGCGGCCCGGCCTCTCCCCCCTGCACGAGGCAGGCCTCTTCTACCTGCAGGAGCCGAGCGCGATGGCCCCGGTTTCCGTGCTGGATCCGCAGCCCGGGGAGCGGGTGCTGGATCTCTGCGCCGCGCCGGGGGGGAAGAGCACCCAGATCGTGGACTGCATGGAGGGCCGGGGCGTTCTGCTCACGAACGAGCTGATCCCCTCCCGGGCGGAGATCCTCTCCCGGAATCTCGAACGCATGGGCGTCCGCAACGCCGTGGTTACGAGCGCGGACGCGGAGGCGCTGGCCGCGCGGTTCCCGGCGTTTTTCGACCGCGTCCTCGTAGACGCGCCTTGCTCCGGCGAGGGCCTTTTCCGCCGCCAGCCGGAAGCAATGGAGGAATGGGACGAAGGCGCGCCGGCAAGGTGCGCCGCGCGGCAGCTCGACATTCTCCACGAAGCGGCGAAGATGCTCCGGCCGGGCGGCGTGCTCGTCTATTCGACCTGCACCTTCAATCGCCGGGAAAACGAGGATGTGATCGAGGAGTTTCTCCGTGCACATTCGGAATATGCGCCCGAGGGGTTCGCTCTGCCGGGTCTTCCCGCTGCCTCTGCAGGCATGCTGCACCTCTTCCCCCATGAGATCCGGGGAGAAGGGCATTTCGTTGCTCGTCTCCGCCGGAAAGGGGACGCGCCTGGAGGCGCGGACCTAGGGAAGCAGGCGGAACGAATGGAACCGTCCGAGCGAATGAAACAGGCGGAGCGGATTCGCGCATCCCGCCGCGGAATGCCGCGGAAAGCAGCGCTTCCGGAGTTTTCGGTTCCCGGAGTTTTCGCGGGAGATCCCCCTGCGGGGATCGTACGCGAAGGGAACCACCTCCGCCTTCCTCCGAAGGGGATCGGGGAAGAACGACTACAGGGCACCCGGGTTCTCCGCAAAGGGCTGCAGATTGCGACAATCTGCGGCAGATTGCCTCAACCGGATCACGCCCTTGCTATGGCGATGCTCAAGGAAGAAGCGGCGCGCTCCTTCGAGCTGACAGAGGAGCAGGCGCGGCTGTACCAGGCTGGGGAGGCGCTGTCCCTCGGTGACCTCCCCGCGGGATTTACACTGCTCTGCCTGCACGGAAAGCCACTCGGTTGGGGCAAGCAGGCCGGTGGCGTCATGAAAAACCACTACCCCAAAGGCCTCCGAAGGCGAGGGTAAGGGACAGCGGCGATGTATATTATTCTTTACATTCTTACAATGTGGTCGCTTGCGGGTCACCCTCTGGCCAGCTCGCCGGCTACCTCCGCCGCCGGGATCCCATAGATAGCTGGCACTGTTTCGCCCCGCTCGCGGGGGGTGGAGTATGAGCCCTCTCAGCCAGCTGACGCAGACAGCTCTCCTAAAGAGAGAGCTGGGAACGGGAAACCGACTCCGCCTTTCCTTCCGGGAGAGGTGTCGGCACAGCCGACGGAGATGGAGCCTCCGAAAAGGTTCTCTTCGTCGTCTTCTTTCCCTGCACCTCTGAAGAAGAAGCACAGGCCCTTGCGGGATCCCGCAAAAGTGCGTTCCTCCAGCGGTACAAAAAACGGGGAAAGGAGCGAATTCATGAACGCAATTATGAAAGCGACCCTCGTACGCGCCATGCGCACCGTGTGTCAGACGGTGGCTACGATAGGCACCGCCGCGGTCTTCTCTGCGATAGACTGGAGGATGGTTGCGAGCGCGTTGGCGCTCGCCAGCAGCCTCTCAGTCCTGACCAGCCACGCAATAGATCTCCTAGAAACCGGGGACGAATAAAACCCTCCCGCGTGGCCGAGAGGGAGGAACGTATGAGCGCGGCGCGGTCACTCTGCGGGATGCCCCGTCTGCGCCTTTTTCCTGCGGATGCGGCGGGCGATAATGGTCCCGGCGCTGACGAGCAGGGGAAGGTAGAAAGTCGTGGTTCGCCAGATCATCATGGCGGCAAAGCATTGGGCGCCGAAGATGGCACCGAAGTACAGCGTGAAGACGCCTTCCTGCGCGCCGGAGGCCCCAGGGATCGGGACGTAGGAGGCGGAAACGTACTGCACAAAGCCCATCGCGAGGATCTGCCCCAGGCTGGCCTCGCGGTGGCCGAGACCGCGGTAGATCACGAAGAGCACCGTCATCAGACAGAATTGCTGCATTGCACCGTAGAACATTTGCAGGAAGATTTCACCGGGATGCTGGAAGACCTTGGCCGCGCTTGTGTGGAAGAGTTCTACGGTGTCGAGGAGACGGCGGTGGAGTTCTTCCGGATGCCGGGAGAGGCGCAGCTTCCGGATGAAGAAGTCGCAGAAGCGGATGAGGAGGCGGACCGGACCGCGGGTCAGTGAACAGATGAGCGCGAAGGCGACGCCCGCGGCGTTCACGAGATAGCCAATGACCAGCAGAGGAAAATTCAGCCCGACATTCTCGCGGATGTATCCCCAATACGGGATGGCGAAGACTGTCATGAGGAGGGCAAGCATCGTCTGGAAGGCGACGAAGTGGCAGACGAGCACCGAGGTGCCCGCGCCGGCCGGGATGCCGAGCTCACGCAGGTAGTAGATCTGCATGGGTTGCCCGCCGGAAGCGCCGGGGGTGATATAGTAGTAATACTGCCCGCGGACGGAAACCATCAGCGTATCCCGGAAGAGGAGGCGGTATCCCTGCCGCCGTAGCGCGGAATGGATGCCGAGAGCGTCGAAGACGATGTATCCGACAAAGCAGATGAGGCAGCCGAGGATGGTATAAGAACTCAGCCCCCGCAGGATGGCGGCGGCGGAGACGATCTCGCCGTTCGAAAAACCGATAGCGAGGATGATCAATAGGATCAGCAGGATCAGCGGGACGCCGATCCACTGTGTTAGGCGCTGTTTCAAATTGGTTCCCCTTTGTGTTCGGAGTGGGGCACAATCTCTCCTTATCATACACCATTTCCAGCCGGATGGGAAATACCATTCTCAACAAAAAATAGCCGCAAAAAGATACTTTGCGGCTAAGTTTGGTTTTGGTTTTTATTGCGGTTTGGATCGCTCTGAGGTTTTGCTCCCGCGGAGTGTGAAGGAAGCGGGGATCACAACGCCTCACAGCACCTTGGACAGGAAATCCTGCGTTCTCGGGTGCTTCGGGGTGGAGAAGATCTCTTCCGGCGTCCCTTCTTCCAAGACGAGGCCGTCGTCCATGAAGAGGACGCGATCGGCTACTTCTTTCGCAAAACCCATCTCGTGCGTCACGACGACCATCGTCATGCCGTCCTGGGCCAGCTCCCGCATGACCTCCAGGACCTCGCCGACCATTTCGGGGTCAAGGGCAGAGGTGGGTTCATCGAAGAGCATAACCTCCGGCTTCATGCACAGCGCCCGTGCGATGGCGACGCGCTGCTTCTGTCCGCCGGAGAGCTGATGGGGAAAGGCGGACGCCTTATCTGCGAGGCCCACACGCTCCAGCATGGAAAGCGCCTGCATGCGGGCATCCTGCCTCGACGATTTTTTGAGGTCCACCGGGGCCAGCATCAGGTTACGCAGCACGTTCATGTTCGCAAAGAGGTTAAAATGCTGGAAGACCATGCCGACCCGTTCGCGCACGCGGTTGATGTCGGTCTTCGGGTCCGTCAGGCGGATCCCGTCCAGGACGACCTCGCCGGAGGTGCTTTTCTCCAAGCGGTTCAGGCAGCGCAGAAAGGTGGACTTTCCGCTACCGGAAGGGCCGATGATCACGACGACCTCACCCTCGTATACGTCGAGGGAGATTCCCTTCAGCACTTCGAGGTCCTTGAAGCTCTTTCTGAGCCCGGAAACGTGGATCTTCACGCGATCATGATTCATGCTTTAGCCTCCTCTCCAGCAGCTTCGCTGCCCGCTGCAGCAGAAGGATCACGATGAGGTACATGGCACCGACGATGGCCCAGGTCTGGAAGGACATGAAGGTCGCGGCAACCACGTTTTTCGCGGTGTTGACGAGTTCCGGAAAGCCAATGACGGAGAGGATGGAGGTGTCCTTGAGTGTGATGATGAACTGGTTGATGATGCTGGGGATCATGGTGCGGATCGCCTGAGGTAGGACGACGCGCTGCATGCTCCGCCAGTAGGGCAGCCCGAGGGAGCGCGCGGCTTCCATCTGCCCGATGTCGACCGACTCGATACCGGCGCGGATGATCTCTGCCATATAAGCGCCGCAGTTGAGTGCCAGGCAGATCGTTCCAGCCTGCAGCGCGGAGAGGACAAGCCCTCCTTGGCGCAGGATGTTGTTCCAGAAATAGGGCACGCCGAAAAAGACAAAATAGGCAAGCACGATCATGGGCACGCCGCGGATGAGGTTCACAAAAACTGCGGCGAACGCGCGGCACGCTTTTGAGGGGAGCACGCTCATGATGCCCACGATCATGCCGATGATGCAGGCGAAGAACAGCCCCCAGAGCGCCAGCAGCAGCGTCTGCCCCATGGCCTTCGCCATGAGCGGACCATAGATGGTGAGGATTCTCGTCAAATGCGGTTGCCCCTTTCCTCAAAAAGGGAGGCGCCGCAGAGCGCCTCCCACAGCGTACATGAATCCGGATTCCGTCAGTCGCCGAGGTATTTCTTCAGGATTTCATCGTAAGTGCCATTCGCGCGGATGTTCGCGAGACCGGCGTTGAATTTGTCGACCAGCTCCTGTTTGTCGGGGGAGAAGACGGCAAAGCCGTAATCTGCGCCCTCGTTAGCCGTTCCGTCCACAAGCTGCAGCGGAACACCGTTGGACTTGATGTAGTCCGCCATGATGGGCGTATCGTCGAAGCAGGCTGCACACTGGCCGCCGATAACTGCCTGGTAAATGTCGGGCGAGCTCTCGAACGTCACCACGGTGAAGCCGTAGGTGCTGGCGAGACTGTCCGCGTAATCCTTGCTCTGCGTGCCGATCTTGACGGCGACGGACTTGCCGGAAAGTGCGTCGAAACCGGAGATATCGCTGCCCTGCGCGACGGCCATGGATTGCGCGGCATTGTAGTAGCCGTCGGAGAAGATCCAGCCAGATTCCTTCCGCGCATCGGTGATGGAAGCGCCGGCGATCATGCCGTCCTTCTGGCCGGCCTGGCAGGCTGCGATGGAAGCGTCCCATCCCAGGGGCTCGATGGTGTAGGTGAAGCCCTGATCCGCGGCGATGGCTGCGAGGAGCTCCACGTCGATGCCGACCAGCGTGCCGGTTTCGTCCGTGTATTCGAAGGGACGGAAGGCAGTGTCGGTTGCGATAGCGTAATCCTCCGCGAGCGCGGCGCCGGAGAGCATCAGGGCGAGCGCAAGAAGCGCGGGCAGCAGTTTCTTCATGATCGGTTCCTCCTTACGTTAAGACGGATTGTGACCGTCATTATAAAGACGGATGGCAGTTCTGTCAACCCTTAAATGCAGGAAAACCGAAATAGAATTGCAATTTTCAACTTTCTTTTTGAAAAAATCATGCTAATTGATAGGAAGAACCCTGGCTGTGATGCAAATCGGGTTGACGAACGGGATGAAGTGTGCTATGGTTTTCCCCATCGGAAAAGGAGGGAAAAGCATGAAGCCTGTGATTGGTCTCATTCCGCTGGTGGATGAGGAGAGGGAAAGCTTCTGGATGCTGCCCGGCTACATGCAGGGAGTGGAGGAGGCGGGCGGCCTCGCCGTCATGCTCCCGCTGCTGACGGACGAAGCGGATCTCACGCGCCTTTTCGGAATGCTGGACGGCCTGCTCCTGACGGGCGGACACGACGTTTCCCCATCGCTTTATGGTGCGCCCGTCTCCTTGGCGTGCGGCGCGGTCTCCCCGGAGAGGGACGCGATGGAACGCGTCCTGCTGCGCCTCGCGCTTGCGCACGATCTTCCCGTACTCGGGATCTGCCGGGGGCATCAGTTCCTGAACGCAGCGCTGGGCGGAACCCTGTACCAGGATCTTCCAACGGAACATCCTTCCTCCGTCAGTCACCGACAGAAGCCACCCTATGATCAACCCTCGCACACGGTACGCGTTCCGGAAGGAACGCCGCTGGCCCGCATACTCGACCGGGGGGACCTTCCGGTCAACAGCTGCCATCACCAGGCGGTGCGCGATCTCGCGCCCGGCCTGTCTCCCATGGCCTTCTCGGAGGACGGGCTCGTCGAGGCGCTCTGTATGCCCGGGAAGCGCTTCATCTGGGGCGTGCAATGGCATCCGGAGTTCTCCTTCCGGAGCGATCCCGCCTCCCGCGCGATCTTCCGGGCTTTCACGGAGGCATGCGGGGCAGAGTGAGGAAACGGTCTTCTATTACGAATTTTGAAAATAAACGTTTGAATTCACATAGAAAGACGCCGGAGCACATGATCTCCCGCGTCTTTTTATTGGGCTTGGATAAAAAGTTTATTCCTCTTGTTCCGCATCCTCGATTTCTTCTTCCACGTCGAAGACGTCTTCTTCGCCTTCGAGAATGAGGATGTCGTCCTCCGGTGCGTTCTTCGCCTGGACGATGAGCTCCCGGCTGTCGATGTCGACCGCGAAGATGGCTTCCGGCGCGGCGCTGTGGTCCCGGAGATACCGGGAGACCTGCTGCGCTTCCTTGCGATTCATGCGAAAGACGAGGGCGCGATGTTCGCTTTTTACAATTTCGGTTTCAGACATGGTTCGGTTCCCTTCGGTTGCATTAGATCAATAGTTTTCCGCGCGGACTTCGAAATAGCTCTGTGGATGGTTGCAGACGGGGCAGACTTCCGGGGCTTCCTTGCCCATCACGAGATGCCCGCAGTTGCGGCATTCCCACATCTTTATCTCGCCCTTCGCGAAGACCTGCTGCATCTCGATGTTCTTCAGCAGGGCGCGGTAGCGCTCCTCGTGCGCCTTCTCGATGGCGGCGACGCCGCGGAACTGCTTCGCCAGCTCCGTGAAGCCCTCTTCCTCAGCTTCCTTCGCGAAGCGGTCGTACATGTCCGTCCACTCGTAGTTCTCGCCCGCGGCGGCGGCGGCCAGGTTTTCCGCCGTCGTGCCCAGTTCGCCGAGCGCCTTGAACCAGAGTTTCGCGTGCTCCTTCTCGTTGTCCGCGGTCTTCAGGAAGAGCGCGGAGATCTGCTCGTAGCCCTCTTTCTTGGCGACGGAGGCGAAATAGGTGTATTTGTTGCGCGCCTGCGATTCGCCGGCAAATGCAGTCATGAGGTTCTGCTCGGTTTTCGTTCCTTTGAGTTCCAT
>JAIKWN010000109.1 GCA_024684665.1 Clostridiales bacterium
ACGGGAGATATCACGATCTTCAACTCGGAAGGAAACTCCGTGGAACAGTATCCGGGGCTGAAAGCAGGCCAGACGGTCACGTATGAAGGCAAGTGGAATGTGACGTCGGAGCAGATCAGCCAGGGGAAGATCCTTTTCTACATCCGGTATCCCGCATCGGAACCCGGGGCCGAAGCGCCCGTCAGGCAGATCCCGATAACCATCCAGAAGGAAGAAGCGGCGCCGCAGCTGACGGCGACCTATACGATCTCGCCCGCTACCGCAAGGCCCGGGCAGCAGGTGACCGCATCCTATACCCTGTCCAATACCGGGAATATCGAACTGCGGGGCATTGAGATCGCGAACCCCGGATTCAGCGCGAAGACGCTGACGGCGGCGGCGCTTTCCGTTGGGGAGCGCGTGCAGCTGACCGATACGGTCATGATGGGGGAGCAGGAGCTGGTCAGCGACCCGGTCATCACGTATACCTCGGCTGGCAGCACAAAAAAGCAGACGCAGAGCGATCTGGGACGGAGAACCGTAACGGTATCCCAGAACGGGCTCATCGCCTCCCTGTCCTCCGACAACGCGGAGAACGTCTATCCCGGCGCAGCGGTAACGCTTGATCTCAGCCTGCGCAACACGGGCGACGAAGCGATCAGCGAGATCGCCGTGCGGCTTCCGGACGGAAGCTCTTTGTCCGATCTTCACGAACTTCGGGCAGGAGGTTCCTTTGAAACCAGCGCGCCCTATGTCCCCTCGGCGGGAGGAGCCGTCAGCGCGACGGTCAGCGGAACGCTGCCCGACGGCGAAGAAGTGACGGTGGTAACAAACGAGGTCCCGATCACCATGCAGGACGCTTCCACGGCGCTTCTGCTCCGGGTCCGCGCCAAGGCGGAAACGGACACGATCTACGCGGAGCCCGGAACGGTTCGCTTCGCTGTGGAAGTGGAAAACGTCGGTGACGTCGACGCAGCGAAGCTGACCATGACGGAAGCCGGTACGAAGGTCGCGGTGATCCCCTCTCTCCAGTCCGGAGAAAAGAAAACGGCTGTCCTTGACCTTTCGCTCAGCATGGCTGGCACGGTTCGCTTTGCGGTCAGCGGAAAAGACGCAATCGGAAACGAGCGGACGTATGAATCCGGGGACATCGTGATTGCATATGTGGCGCCGACGCCGACGCCGACCGCCGCACCGACGCCGACCCCCGTGCCGCCGACGCCGACCCCTGTGCCGACTCCGACGCCCGAGCCGACCCTGACCGAGCGGCTGACCGAGGCGATCGAAGAAGTGGATCCCATTATCCTGATCGCGGCAGGCGCGGCGACTGGCGTGCTTATCCTGTTCTTCGCCGGCCGTGCGATTCTTCGCTCTTCCCGGCGCAGGAAAAAGCTCCGTGAGGCGGTGGATACCCTGGATACCACTTCCGATGCGCGCAATTCCTTCGGAACCGCGGCCGGGGGGCGGAGGAGGAAAGAACGCCCGGAAGAAAAGAACGAATCCCTCGTGTCGACGACCGAGCTGACGGAAGAGGATCTGAAAGCGGATCCGGTCAGGGAGGAAGGCAAACGCCGCCGCAGCGAGAAAACGGCGCCGGTACCGGAAGGCAAGACCCTGCGGGTCTCTGCTTCCGAAAGCCATCTGGCCGGCAGCGAGAGGCCGGAACCGGGGAATTCGCCTACCAGAGTATACAATCCCGTGCACCCGCGGGAAGAAGCGGAGGACGCACCGGAACCGACGCGCAGGATGGAACCCGTGACCGAGCGGCATCCGACCGAACCGCCGACCGGCGATACCGTGCGCTTCAGCCGGATGAATGACGACGCGCATACAGAACAAAGCGGAGAAGAGGCCGGACAGACCGTCAAACGCCGCGGGCTTTTCGGCCGGCGCAAAGAGGATGTCATTGAGGAAGGAACGGATGAGGACGAGGATCTCTACGATTGATCCTGATGACAGGCGCGCTTCCTGCCGCCGGGATAACTGAGAGCAAAAGAAATGCGGCCGCCGGAAGCAACCCCGGCGGCTGTTTTAGAGAGCATTAAAGGAAACGAGAAAGATGTTTGACGGATTTACGGAAGACGCGTTTTCCTTCCTTCGGGAGCTGAGGGAAAACAACAACGAGACGTTCTACCGGGAAAACAAAGAGCGGTACCAGCGCGTACTCAGGGAACCGCTGAAGGCGCTATGCGAAGAAGCCGCGCCGACGGTGGCCTGGGTGGACGAAAAGCTCGATACGCGCCCTGGGAGCGCGATGTCGCGCCTGAGGCGGGATACCCGCTTTACGAACGATAAGACGCCCTTCCGGGATCACGTCTGGATCGGCTGGCGCTATCCGGGCGAGAGGCGGAGCGAAGGTTTTCATATGTACTGGGGATTCGGGATCGACTGGTATTCCTGGGGTTGCGGGAGCTACGGAACGGACAAACCGCTGATGGACGCGCTGCGCGCGGAGATCATCAAAAACCCGGAGCGCGTGCGGAATGCACTGTCACCCCTGCTGGAGGCCGGATACTGCATGTCCGGAGAGCCGTATGTTCGCTTTACGGTTCCGGACAGTGTGCCCGGGGACCTTTCTGAGCTTTGGAGGATGCGGTTTTTCGGGTTGGAGTCGGACGCACCGCAGGAGGCGAGAAGCGAGCTTTACAGCCACGCGGCGGCAGAGCGCCTGACGGCTGAGCTGCGGCGGATGGCGCCGCTTCTGAGGCTCATGCGGGATCTCCGCCAGAATCCGGTACAGCTGGCTTTGCCTGAGAAAAAAGAGAACCGCCCGCGTGCGGTTCGCGCAAGGCGGGCGGAAGAATTCGAGTTTTAGCGCTCATTTCAGCAGTTGAACTTACTCTGGGAGGCCCATTTTATGAAAAGACAGACGCAACACTTGATTTCAGACTTCCATGACGGCAGGGGTTTCAATAGGTTTGTTAATTGCATATTTGCGATAATAATCCTCTGTATCTTGGTTACCATATGCTTCTTTGGCTCGATAGCTTATCCAAATCAAAGACAGTGGTATCCAAATCTCCTGATAATCTGCTTGATTGTGCCTGTGTTGCTTCTGTTCTCCATATTTCCTTCCGTGTCTTCAGAGCTGCTAAAAGCAAATCGTTGGAAGAAGTGGAAGATTCTATTGATCCTGAGTCTATTTGTTTTACAGTCTTCATCGGTTTATTGTTATTATTTCTATACAGGATGGGACGTATCAACGATAATTCCTACCAGTATAGCTTTAGCGCATGGCGAAGATACGTCGGGATGGGCATGGTATTATTCGATGTGCCCCAACAACTTGTTTTTAACCTCCATCTTCTCTGGTATTATACGGATTCTAAATGCCTTGTTTCCGTTCACAATAGAAACGGAGGCAGAATATGTATCATTATTGTTAATACAGTGCCTCCTCAATCAAATGACCGGTGTATTGATTTATAGTGCGGCGAAGAATCTCTTTCACAGAGAACGATA
>JAIKWN010000119.1 GCA_024684665.1 Clostridiales bacterium
CTGTATTATCTTGACGCAGAAGGTCTTGGGAGCTGCACACCGGACGGCTCGGACCGGGAGGTGATCTCGAAACAGACAGGGACGCTCTTTACGGATGGAAAGATCCTATTCCGCGGGACACAGAGCAAAATCACCAGACTCAACCCGGACGGAACGGAAGAGCTCGTTCTGCAGGTTTATCCGCTGGTCAACGAAGGTGCCTTCGCTATCATGAACACCATGGAGCACTTCGCGGTACAGGACGGACAGATCTATTACGTCCTGACCATGGCGCAGGACTTCGAGCTGTGGACGGTCGGCACGGATGGAAGCGACAACCGGCGGATATGCTCGATCTGTCCGCCGGAGCGGGAGATCCTGGGCGTGTACCTCTTCGAGGATCTGGAAGGCGTCTATGTGCAGTTCAGCAACGAAGACGGAACAGGCTGGTCCCTGATCCGGGTGGAATAAACGGCTCGGAAGACACATCAAAAGCCGGAAGCTGTGCCAACAGACCGCCAGCACTGACACCAACCTGCCGGAAAAACAGACGACCGCCCGAAGCGGGGACTGAGTTCAATCCCGCTCCAGGCGGTTTCTTTTGGTATTGGGTGTTCAATAATTCAGGAACATATATCCAGAATCCCAGATTCGGCAGTCCGGTGATCCGGAATCCGTTTCTCCTGTGTCAAGCCAATGCATCAAAGGCAGTTTGCACAGGTCATTTCAGGAACTTCTTCAGCTGCTTCTCCGTCGCATATGGGAACAGCGCGGCCAGATGCTCCAAAAGCCGGGCATAGGATTCCTCCGGGCTGCGCTGATAGACGGCATCGGAGAACGCGCTCCCCATGAACTTTTCCGGCGTGCTGTACTGGGCGACACCCCAGCCGCGCCGGTTGCCGTGTTTGTCGTGGGTATAGACAAAGTCGCTGATGATCACATAGCACTGCTCCTGCAGTCGGGTGATCGTAGTGTCGAAGCCCTTTTTGCCCTCGGTCTTCTGCCATCTGCCGCTGTAGGCATATCCGCCGGTCACGCGCAGCTCCTTGGAGAGCACAGGTTCATGTTCTTCGATCAGGTCATAGAGCTGCTTGTCCTGGAATTTTGCCAGCCCGTCGTCATACCGTGCGTCGAAGTCATAGCCGTCGCGGCGGTAGTTGGCCAGATCGAGAAACACCTCCCGACTTACATAGGCGGACTTCTTCTCGAAGAACTTGCCGTAGGCACAGCCGGTGGCCCGGATCACGGGACCTTTCCAGGCCCAGGTGTCGTCCTCCAGGTCGGAGAAAAGTACGGCGGGGGAACAGTGCTCTTCCAGAGAGAAGCCGGGGATGGACGTGGAAAAATACGGAATGATGCCGTACTCCTCTACGGCGTCGATCAGGTCCTGCTTGCTGCGGACATAAAAATCGTATGCCATTTCATACCTCGCTGAACAATATGCGAAAACAGGAGAATTATAGTACACGCCGCATTCTGACGTCAAGAAGAAAAGCGTATTATAAAAACACAGCCCGGCACCGGAAACACAGGCTGAAAAAGCACTTCTCATCCCAAAGAAATTGTGCTATACTGCCTTGAAAGCATAAACGGAACCGTAAGAGGGCTTATGAGCAGAAAAAGATACTTGTTTTTTGATATTGACGGGACTCTGCTGGCCGGAGGGCCGCTGGGCTATGTACCGGAGTCCACCAGACGGGCCATCCGGAAGCTGGAAGAGGCAGGGCATTTTGTCTCTATTGCGACCGGAAGGGCGCAGTTCATGGCGGAACCCTACATGCGTTTGCTGGAGATGGAGAACATGGTCAGCGACGGCGGCAACGGCATCACCATCGGCGGGGAGCTGATCGGGATCGAGCCGCTGAACAAAGCGGATGTGGTCGCACTGGTTCGGGAATGTGAGGCGCGGGGGTTTACCTGGGGCCTTGCTGTGGATAACAACGATGTCCGCCTGGTGCCGGATGAGAGCTTCTATGAAATGACCCACGACAACTACATCAAGTGCAAAGTGGTTCCGGGACTGGATCCCGAAGACCAGGAGATCATCTATAAGGCTTATGTGGTCTGCGAAGAGCCGGAGGAATATACCCTGGAATCTTTGAAGAAGCTGCCCTGGTGCAGATACATGCCGGAATACTTCTTTGTGGAACCGACGGATAAGGCAGCCGGAATCCGACGGATGATGGACTACTACCACGCGGATTACCGGGATGCCATCGTCTTCGGCGACGGACTGAACGACATGTCCATGTTCATCGACGACTGGACCACGGTGGCCATGGGAAACGCCGTCCCCGAACTGAAAGCCAAGGCCGACTATGTAACAACGGAAGTGGACCGGGACGGCATCTGGAACGCATGCATAAAACTGGGACTCTTTGA
>JAIKWN010000125.1 GCA_024684665.1 Clostridiales bacterium
GCGTCGTCCGGGGTGAAGTCGATCCAGGCCGTGAAGGTAACAGGGCTTGAATTCGCCGTCGCCACCCCGGAGATCATGCGCACCGAGCCTTCGTATTCCCGGCTCTCGTCCGTGGTCAGCTCGACGCGAACGCGGCTCCCCACCGCGATGTCCCGGAGATTCTCTTCCGGGATCTCCGCCGTCACACACATTTTATCCTTCGTGTACAGCTTCGCAACGACCGCGTCTTTTGATACGTTCGCACCTTCCGAAACCGCGATCTCCGACACCGTCCCGCTCTCTGGCGCAACAATGTCCGCTCCGCTCATATACAGGCCGTCGAACTTGCCGAGCAGGAGCTCCACGAGAAGGTCGCCCCGCCTGACTTCCTGCCCTTCATCCACCACGATGCGGGCGACACTATAGACAACATTCTGGTTCGAGCTGGTATTCGTGCTGCCCGCAGTGGTGCCCGAGGAATTATTCGACGAAGATTTCCCCGTCACGGCCACCGGAGCTGTCCGGCTGATTTCACCGTAGCCCAAGCGCTGCTTCCGGGAGAAAGCTTTATCCCGATACACGTACGCCTTCTCCCCGGTGATGAAACCGCCTGTGAGGATTTCGGCAGTGAACTTCGTCCCGGAGACCGCCGTCACCCGTGCACGGCCGTTGCGCTCCTTCGTGGAAGAAGCGCGGACGTACACCGTCTCCCCCACGTGGATCGTCTTCGTATCCGTGCTGGAATACGCCTGCTCTGTGGAGGCGGAAATCGTATAAAGCGAGTCGGTCTCGAGGTAAAGAAGCGCACCGTAGCGCTCCACGACACTGTCCACCGCGTCGCCCGGCTCTGCGAAAATCCCGCTTACCCTTCCGTCCGCGTCCGCATAAACCTTCGTCGTGCGCAGGGACAGAAGCGCCTCCCCCTCAGACACGGCCTGCCCGGCCTTGACAGCGATGTGATCCACCATGCCGCCGATTGGCGCATAGACCTCCACCGCGCTATCCGCCGTCACCGTTCCGTCGACGCTGATCGCGTCCGCCAGGGCCGCCACCAGGCAGAATGTGAGGAACGTCGTCAGCAGGAACCCACAGATCTTCTTCATCTTCGCCGTCTCCTTTGGGCTTTCGCCGGATGCTTTGTCTTCGCATTGTACGCGCAAAACTATAAACGCGCAAGCTAAAATGAGGTTCAAACGCAGCCCCCTGTAACCGCTGTCGCAGCCTTCCCCCGGCCCGCCTTACTTTTGCAGGAACCGGATCCGCTTTGCGGAGTATTCCTCGATGTGCCTCCAGAGGCTTTTCAGCTGCTTTTTGTGCGTGCAGAGCTTTTCCGTGCAGTTTTTGCACTGCAGATACTCGTTGGTCTGCTCTGAGAACCGCTCGGGATGCCTGTAGAACGTGATCTCCCACCGGACGAGAAGCGCGATCGACAGAGCCAAGAGGCTCCAGGAATAATCCCGCCGGATAAAAAACAGGGGTGTAAACATCATGGCGTAATCCCAGTTGTAGATGCGGCAAACAGCGCAGCACTTGTTCTTCATGAACCACGACTGAAATGGGCAGAAAAACAGGATACAGATCATGTCGCAGATCGAATACGCGCCGCACAAGAGGATCATGATTCCGTCGTCCAGGATACCCGCCATATGCAAAGCACCGAAAATGCCATTGAATACGATCCAGATGAGCGCGACCAGGACGGTGCCGTTGTTGTCCGGGATCGCGATCTTCGTATTCCCTGTCTTGATGTAGTTGCGTGCAAACTGCTTTTGGCATCCGGGGCTCTCGAAACCTGAAGGGAAAAAGCGCAGGATCATCTCGAACACGAACACCGCCCACATTATGCCAAGAATGGCACGGCGCTGTTCCAGATGCTGCGTGATCTCCTTCCCGTTCCGGAGCCGGAAACGAACGTACACGATCAGAAGAAGGACAAACAGGACCGACCGATATACAAGCCGGAAATAGTGCAACGCGCTGACCACCGTGATTCTTTTCTTTCCCGCCATCGTACTCTCGCCCTCCCGCAGCGGAATTCGCTTCAGCGCAATAAAAGAACTGGCCGCATCATACCATACAAATCACTTGACAGCAACGGCATTCCCCGGGCTCCATCGCGGGGATGCCGCCCTCCGCCTCTCCGTCTCTGAACTGAGGACGGAGAGGCCCCTTTACTATTTCTTTTCCATTCTTTCTTACGATGTGGCCGCTCGCCGGCCGCCTTCCAGCCTTTTACCAGAGGATCCCCCGTTTCCCGACCAGTTATCTTCCGCGTACGAATCTCGAAAAACGCCGTTATTCCTTTTGAAAACCACCTTATTCAGTTGGTCTCCAAGTCTACCGCTTTTCCGGTCCGGATCCGGGAAGTCTCCACCGCTTGTCCCGCAGCCCCGGGAACCCGTTTTCCCTGACCACTCATATTTCGATTATAACAGAGCCAAACGATCACGGGCGGTCAATTTCAAAATGTGTCCGCCTCCATGGGGAAGGCGCGCACGGGCAAAGGGGTATGAAAAGCCACCTTGCAGGAAGACAAATTTATAGGAATAGAAAACTGACCGTTTGTGAGCGTTTGAAAGTGCTATACTCCCCATTGTGAGAAAGAAGAGGAAAATAGGGTAGAGGGAGGGCATTAGCCCTCGCCCCTCCCGTTGCACC
>JAIKWN010000130.1 GCA_024684665.1 Clostridiales bacterium
GCGGAACTTCTCCTCCTCCGTCGACACGTTCGCGCTCTGCTCTTTCAGGATCTCCCCGGCGGAGTGGGTCAGTCCGGTGTAGAACAGCAGCAGATTGCCGTCCAGCTCATCCTGCAGGGATCGGCTGATGATCAGCGGCTCTACCTCCACCCTCTCGTCCGGCAGGAAGCGGATGAATTTCAGACCGCCCACCGCCGTCCCGTACTGGTCCTGCTTTCCGATGGGCTCTCCCAGCTTGTCGATCTCCACCTCGCAGGCCTCCCGGGCAATTCGCTCCTGGGAACAAAGCTTGCCCTTGAACGCATGCAGTGCATGGATCAGGCCGACCGTATATGCGCTGGAGGTTGACAGTCCGGTCCCCGAGGGGATGTCCGCCGTGCTGACGATCTCCACGCCGCTGAGCTTGTGATCCAGCAGAAGCTGCCTGGCGATCGGATGCTGGATCTCCCGGCAATCATGCACGATCTCTGTCTTGCTGTACTTGATGATCGTTTCATCCCGGTTGAAGGTCGGATGAATGACAACGTACATATATTTATTGATCGATGTGGACAGCACGCATCCTTCATGCCTGCGGTAAAAGGAAGCAAGGTCGCTTCCGCCCCCGGCAAAGCTGACGCGAAATGGGGTCCTTGTAATGATCATTTCCGCTCGTTCCTCCTTTTTGTCCATCTGCGGATCCGACGGCGAAGGAGCTTCAGGGCATGCAGCAGCCATGCGCAGCATTTCGTCCCCAGGACCCGATGGAAAACGGCGAAGGCACGCACCAGCGGATCCGTACTGCCCGCAAGCATCTGACGGCTGTCGCGAAACAAATCGAACGCCTCATCCCGCTCATCCGCAGGGAGCTCCGCCGGGATCGCCATATTCAGGATATATTCAAATTGAAACTGGGCTGCGATCTCTCCCGCAAAAGGGATGGACGAGGCGCGCAGCCTCTCCGTGGAGCACGATAGTACGAACACCGTTTCCCTCAGCCTCTTCAAGGTCACCATGTCCATCAGAGAAGCGCCGCGACCGACGTTGTAGAAATAAAACGGGCTGTGCGCGAACAGGATCTCCGGTTCGGAGAGGAGCACGCTGGTCGTATAATCCACATCCTCGCTGAGCAGATTCTCCGCGAAGCTGATGCCGTTTGCTTCCAGAAACGACCGCCGGTAAATGTAGCGCCAGACATTCCAGAAGGCCTGACGGCGGCGGAGCATCTGCGGAAGAAACTGCATTCCCCTTGTGAGCGGCGTGTGCTCTCCGATCTGAAACACCGGGAAGATTTTCCCGGCGGGATGCTCCACCCGGTAAAAATCTGTGGCGATCACGTCGGCATCCAGTTCTCCGCTCCTCAAGCCGCAAATGAGACCGTCCAGCGTTGAGCTGTCCACATAGTCGTCGCTGTCGATGAACAGGACGTATGCGCCTTGCGCGGCGCGCATCGCGCAGTTCCTGGCATTGGACAGGCCCTTGCCGTCCTGTTCGATCAGACGAACGATAGGATTCCTTTCACAGAATCCGCGGCAGATATCGCCGCTGCCATCTTCCGATGCACGAAGGGACAGGATGATCTCACAATCCGCCAGCCCGCAAGCCAGGATGCTGTCCAGACAGCGGGGCAGATAAGGCGCGACGTTATAAACGGGAACGATGATACTCAGCAACATCTTTTTTCTCATTCCGTCCGCAAGCCTGTTATTTTTCCTCTGAAGATGCCGGGCGGTGCCTGATGATCGGTGCGGCGCAGATACAGCCTTCCAACAGTACAAATTTACATCGGCAAGCCGTTCAATTCAAGCTGGAACACACAAATACAACAGTATTATTTCATTCCATATCATACTTGGCTTTCCCATAAATCCATTATTCACCAATACCGGGACAGGCAGCGCATTGCGGCTAAGCCGCTTCCTCCCCGCAGCATTCTCCCGTCAATACAGCCTCAGACTGCAATGGTCACATTTGCAAAGGTCGCTGGCTTTCCGACTTAATGTGGAATATTTTGATAATTATATACCGTCTATCACTAAATAGCAAGCTGTTATCCTCTTTCTCGTCAAAATATTGTGGAATCGACTGCTTTTCGGCAGTTTTGTCTGTTATCTTCTCCTACTTCTCCTACGTCAAAGAACACCGTGCTTCGCAAAACGAATCACGGTGTTCCTTGACTATCTGACTGCCGCAGGCGCCCTGGGGCAATCGCTTTTCACTCCCGCAGCAGGCCCAGCCGCCTGCAGGTCTTGTCCACCTCGTACAGCACCCGCTCCCGGTCGATGGTGGTCAGTTCCCCCTTCCGCAGAAGGAAGCGCCCGTCCACCATCACGTCCGTCACCTCGTCGCCCCGGGCGCAGTAGACAAGACTGCTGAGCAGGTCGCAGCGGGGACGGAGCCAGGGCTTGTCGATATCCAGCACCGTCAGGTCCGCTGTCGCCCCGGCTTTGATCTCGCCGCAGCCGGCGAGGCCCAAGGCTCTCGCCCCGTTGACGGTGGCCATCCTCAGGGCCGCAGCCGCCGGGACGGCGGTGGTGTCCCCCGTGAGGCCCTTATGGAGCAGGGTCACGAAGCTCAGCTCCCGGAAGAGGTTCAGGGCGTTGTTGCTGGCGGCCCCGTCGGTGCCC
>JAIKWN010000059.1 GCA_024684665.1 Clostridiales bacterium
CTGGACATGGGCAGTCCCTTTGATTATTTCAGCGAAATGTCCCACCCGGACTGCAAAGACGTCACGGAAGAACAGTTCGCCAACCGAATGCTCCTGCGGGACCTCATGGTCAAAAACGGCTTCAACCCGATCGACTGCGAATGGTGGCATTTTACCCTGCAGGACGAGCCGTTCCCGGATACTTATTTTGAGTTTCCGGTGTCGATGGACTCGCTGGCGGGGATCGGATAAAACCGGATACAGCAAAACCACCGGCCAGTCTGGCCGGTGGTTTTGCAATAGAGGAGCGATATTGGGACGGTCAACGGTACTTCTGCTCCATCGGGGTTTGCTCCCCTTCGTGATAGGCGTTGGTGTGCACGTCGATGAACTGCGCCTTGAGCTTGTCATAGAGGATGCGCTGGCTGGAATAAAGCCCGTTGTAGCCGGAGAGCATGTAGCTGAGTGCGCAGGCGAGGGCATAATACAGCATCCCCTCGGCCCCAAAGAGTTCCACGGCAAGGAAAGTGGAGGCGATCGGGCAGTTGACCGCGCCGCAGAAAACGCAGATCAGGCCGACCGAGGCGGCGAATCCCGCCGGAATCCCCAGCAGAGGCCCCACGGCACAGCCGAAACAGGCGCCGATGAAAAAGCTCGGCACGACTTCTCCGCCCTTGAACCCGGTGGAGAGCGTCACGGCCGTGAACAGGATCTTCAGCAGAAACGCAAAGGGAGATGCCATGCCCTGCTCCACCGCACGATGGATCACGGAGGAACCGGCGCCGTTGTAGTCGCCGCTCGGAAAGAGCAGGGAAAGAACGATCAGAACGGCGGCTCCGACGAGAACGCGAACATACGGATTCGGAAACCGTGTCTGCATGACATGCTCCGTCCAGTGAAGAATGTCGCAGAACAAAACGGAGACAAAAGCGCTGAGCACGGCGAGGGCCGAGACCTTCAGCAGCATCACAAGCTCCAGAGACGGCGCGAGCACGGCAAAGTGCGTCGGACTTACATGAAACAGCGAGGAAACCCCGAAGGCGGTCAGCGAGGCCAGCAGGCAGGGGATCAGCGCCGCGTGATACAAGAGCCCCACGCTGATAACCGCCATGGCGAAGATCGTCGCCGCCAGGGGCGTGCCGAACAGCGCCGAGAAGAAGGCCGCCATCCCGGCGAGCGTTGCAGTGCGCAGATCGCGGTCGTCCAGGTGCAGGAGCTTGCCGGATTCATAACCGATGGTCCCGCCCATCTGCAGCGCGGCGCCTTCACGGCCCGCGGAACCGCCGCAGAGATGCGTCAGCAGCGTGGAGAGAAAGATGGACGGAATGAGATTGAGCTTCAGGCCCTTTCCGGACTGGACTTCGCTGATGATGTTGTTGGTGCTCTGGCCTTCCACGGAGAAGAAGGAATAAATCGACACGATGGCGGCGCCGGCCAGCGGGAGCAGCCAGATGAGCCAGCGGTGCGCCTGACGGAACGTCGTGGCCATGTCGACGCCGATGTGAAACGCGGAGCCCAGCAGACCGCAGAGGATCCCGACGATGCCTGAAACCAGCACCCACTTGGCCAGCGCCCGGACATAGATGGCGATACGCCGGCACTTCAAACGGAGAATATCACGGATATGTCTCATGGAAACTGCCTTTCAATTCGGATTCAACAGAGGAAACAGTTGGATTATATGCGCGCAAAGGGAAAAACGCAAGCAGAAAAAGCAGCTCGGAGCCGAACGGTTCCCGCTGCGCTGCCGGGTGTGCGGTTCTGCAGTCTTCTTCAGAAGAAGAAAAAAGAATGGACGAACGGGATCCCTTTGCGTATAATAAAACACAGGATAAAACGAGAACTGTTTGTTCCGCCGGCGCGGCAAATGCCCCGGAAACACGGAAAACAGGATAAGATCATACAGACAGCATGGAAGGATGCGGACAAATGGAACTTCTGGATTATGAACGGAAACATATCGAAACCCTCCGGGATTCCCTGGCGGAATGCACGGTTCTGCTGAAAACGGACGGGAGTTTTCCGCTCGCGGGAGTGGGGGAGCTCGCCCTCTTCGGGAGCGGAGCCAGGCAGACGGTAAAGGGCGGTACGGGCTCCGGAGAGGTCAACTCGCGCTATTTTGTCAGCGTGGAAGAGGGACTGAAGGGGGCGGGCTTCCGCCTGACCACCGAGGCCTGGCTGGACGCCTATGACGCGGTCCGCGAGCAGGCGAAGAAAGACTTCGTCCGGGAGATCAAGTCCCGTGCGAGAAGAAACCATACCAACGCCATTATCGAAGGCATGGGCGCGGTCATGCCGGAACCGGAATATGACCTGCCGACGGAGGGCGGCGGAGAGACCGCCGTGTATGTGCTGGCGCGGACCTCCGGCGAAGGGAACGACCGGGAGAACATTCCGGGC
>JAIKWN010000229.1 GCA_024684665.1 Clostridiales bacterium
GGGGTGCAAAACCACCTGCACCTTGTCCACATTAATTGGACTGAATGCGGTTTTGGCTGTGTAAGGCAACCAAATACTGAATTCAGCCCGTACAGTGGCAAGACAATCTGAGAAATCCTTGGAAGCCTGCGACTTTAGTCGTAGGAGGCTTCACTCTGTCATGAGGCTTGTACCGCGCACGGAAAAGAGCAGAGAATACGTTTTAGAGTAATCCTCTAATAGTCGTAGAGTTCACTGAAAAACAGCTGGATAAGAGCAAGGATCGATGGTATACTGAACACGATTCAGAGGGGAGGTGAGTTTATGCCGCGGTTTATTCTCTACAACGATGATGTCCAGATTGCTCAGTTTATGGTACACAATTCCGTTATTACAGATTTTTTCCCACAAAAGCTTGAATTACTGCCGATGCAGATCCGTCATGCGACAGCAGACGGCTTTTCTTCATGGCTTCGTGAACGGGCAGTAGACCTGAATAGCGTTAAGCATCGCAGTTTGATGAATGAGTTGATCGGAAGCCGCGACAAAACAACAATTGCTCTCCGTACGCATATGTTCAGCATATCTGATACGTTTACTTGCTTTAAAGAAGGCGAGTTTGTTCCGCGAATGCAACTCTGCCGGCCGGAAGATCAGAATATGGTCAGTGATTATATTCTGGTTTCCAGTGATACAAGTCTTTGCAATCTTCGTGTGGCAACTCCGAATGCGTCCACGGATGGAAGTTATACCAAGACCTGGAAATATGAGAATGGGGAATGGTGGTTGTACAAAATACAGCCTTCCGCAGCAACTGAGATTGAAGTGGAAATCAGCCGTGTACTGCGGGCCATCGGATGGGATGCGGCAGAGTATCGTTTTGTGGGAAGATTCCGTAAGCGTGTGAAAGTGCGCAATTTCCTGGAATCGCATGAGTTTTTCGAGCCATACGATTCATTTCGCTTTTTCTTTAATGATCCCAGCGATGATGATGATGTAATCTATAAGAATATTGCTTCTATGGGGCCTGAGTATGAGAAAGCATGGAAACGGATTCTGCTGGCTGATGCGGTCTTCCTCAATACGGATCGGCATATGCGCAATTATGGTGTTATCCGTTCTTCGGTTACAGGAGAAGTGCTGCGCATTGCTCCGAACTTCGATAACAATCAGGCTTATCTTGCCAATCCCAGCGGAAAATACTCAGAAGGCATGCTCAAGCTGTACATGAAACGAGCAGATCGTCAGGATTGGGATAATCTCAAGACTCTGAACTGTGTACTGAAAGAGTATCCGTATTTGAAGGACGCATATGAAGCCAGTCTAAAATATCTGAAACAGTAGTACTGCTCAGAATCCTTCGCCGGTTTTCTTATCATGGCATTCCTTGCACAGCGGCTCCCAGTGGATTTGGCCCCAGAACAGCCGCTGACTGCCCCGGTGGAAATGAAATGATCACTACTGTCGCCGGGACGATCTTTCCCTCTGCCTGGCAGAAAGCTTGCTCCTGCAGCGGATCCCAAAGAAATTGGAGTGGGAGGCGACTGCCGAGTAATTCTCGATAGTTCGTCAGAAAAGCAACCGTCAGGCCTCTTGACAGGAGACCATGTTCAAGACAAACCATAGCTGACTTGTTTAAACCGGTGTATTATTGGGTGAAGGTATCACATGGAATTGCAAATGAAGTCGGCACATACTCGAGCCTGCAGGCCATACATCGCCCCATCTGTTTGAGGACATCTATGTAAAACACTGCTCCCGCTCCCGGCTGAAGGTGGAATTTATGATCGCTTTTCAAGTGGAATGAAGGCCAGGCGAAAACAGAAAAAATGGCGCGGGTTGCTTTTTGGGTTGCCTTTTGGGCAAGGGCTGGAACTTCTGGAAACAAAAAAGAAAAAGAAAAACCCCGCTATTTTCTAACAATAGCAGGGTTTTTCGTATGGAGCTGATACCCGGATTCGAACCGGGGACCTCATCCTTACCAAGGATGCGCTCTACCGGCTGAGCTATATCAGCGACAAGCGAGAGTATAGCAGAATTCCGGAAAGAATGCAAGCTTTTTTTTCGCGTATTCAAGCACTAAAAAAGCTAATAATATAAGCATTTTTCTGCTTTTCACGAAAAACCGCCAGGGATATTCGGGACCCGACCGGAGGAGGACAAACCGTTATTTTACGGTCTGTTCCTCCCTCCAGAACAGGGTCTCGTATCCGTTTTGGGGAATCCGTGTCGCAATAATTCCGCAGAGAGGTGGCATTTTCCCTAACTATTAATCCTTTACCTACGCCATATAAACCCTATCGTCATTCTAAGGAAATCATTGGAGCACAAGGCCACAGCTTCCAGACGACGGAAATCACGCTCCGAAAATCAGCCGCACCAGGAAGGTCGAGTAGAACGGGACAAAGGTCAGGAACATAAGATCCAAAGCACAGAGGAGGTAGAAAGGAACCGCCTCCTTGATAAACTCCTTCGTTCCGCATTTCGTTACGGAGCAGACGACGAACATCAGCGTGCCCATCGGAGGTGTGAAAGCGCCGATCATGTTCGCGAATATGAACATCACGGCAAAATGGATCGGGTCGATCCCGTAAGCCGCAGCCACCGGCGCGAACAGGGGCACCAGGATGATCATGGACGCATTGCCCTCAATGAACATCCCCACGATGATGAGGAAGATGTCGACCGCCACGAGGAAGGCCCACTTGTTGTGGATATGCGCTACCATCCAGGCGGTCAGCCTCTGGGGAAGCTGCTCCTTCGTGAGGACCCAGGAGAATGTGCTCGCGGCGGCGACGATCAAAAGGATCGAGGACGTCGTTGCCAGCGTCTCCTGCACGGCCTTCAGGAAGT
This sequence comes from Clostridiales bacterium, assembly GCA_024684665.1. The sequence goes on from JAIKWN010000229.1 coordinate 2,833, forward strand.
CCTTCCAGGAAAGCTCCCTGTAGAGGATACCAAGCAGCAGCGCATACATGATCGCGACTGAGCCGGCTTCCGTTGCCGTAAAGATGCCGATGCGGATACCGCCAATGATGATGATCGGCAGCATGAGCGGAAGGAATGCAGGCCGCAGGGATCCGAAGAACATCTGGCTGGTCATCTTTTCCCTGCGGATGGAGCCGTAGCCGCGTTTCTTTGAAATTCGCGATACGAGCAGCATCATCGAAGCGCAAAGCAGGACCCCCGGGCCCACGCCCGCGACGAAGAGCTTTCCGATGGAGATGTTCGCGATGCAGCCGTAGAGAATCAGGCAGATTCCCGGCGGAATAAGGGGCGTGATCATCGAGGAGGCCGCCGTGACCACCGCGGAGAACGGAAGCGAGAAGCCGCCGCGCACCATCTCCGGTACGAGCATTTTCGCTTCCATTGCGGCGTCTGCCAGGGCAGAGCCGGAAAGGCCGCCCATCAGGGTGGACAGCAGCACGTTCACCTGCGCGAGGCCACCATGCATCCGGCCTGTAACGACCTTGCAGAAGTTCATGATCCGGCGGGTCACGCCGGTGTAGTTCATGAGTGCGCCAGCCGCAACGAAGAAGGGGATCGCAAGGAGCGAGATGCCCTCCGTACCGGTGATCGCCTGCTGCGCAAAGACCATGAAATTCGTCTTCGGCGTCAGGATAAAATACGCGGCGGACGCGCCAAACACAGCGATGAAAACCGGAACTTTCATAAAGAGGAAGACGAGGAGGAGAATGACCATGATGATGACTGCGGCGTTCATGCTTCTTCCTCCTTTTCTTTGCTTTTTCCGTCTTTACGCCAGGTGCTGATCTTCTGCGCAAGCATTACCGTATAGGAAATGCCCATCAGGACGGCGCTCACGGGGCCGATCCCATAGATATAGGAGTACGGGATCATGAGGATCGGTGTCTTCCGGCCGGTTTTTATAAAGAGCTGGATGTATTTTATGGAGGACCGGAAGAAATAGATGAGGACGAAGTAGACCACCGCCGCGATGAGGATCTCCACGACGCGCTGCGCCTTTTCCGGAAGCGAGTCCACAAGGATCTCGATAGCAACGTGTCCGCCCCTGCGGAAGCAGACGCCGGCCATCAGGAAGCTGATCCACACCATTGCGGCCATCTGCATCTCTTCCAGCCAGTTGAAGGGTTTATTGAAAATATACCGGGCAAAAACCCCAAGGAACGTTGCCAGCACAAGTGCCACCAGCACGACGCCGGCAGCTGCAGCTTCCGCGTTTCCCAGAATTTTAAGCAGGATGCTTTTCTTTTTCATACGAATCACCTCGGAGGCGGCCGGAGCCGAAAATCCCGCCGCCGCGCGGGCGGCGGCGGGAAACAAGAGATCGGGAATTACTCCGTCTTCATGGCAGCTTTCACAGTGTCATAGAGGCCCGGCGTCCAGCCAAACTCGTCACCCAGGTCATAGAAGCTGATCGCGGCTTCCTGCCAGGCGGCCATCTGCTCAGGCGTGAGGTCGGTGATTTCCACGCCGGCGTCGATCATCTTCTGCTTGTAGCCGTCGATCGCGGCTTCCTGTACCTCGTTGTTGAAGAGGCCAGCCTCATTGCCGGTCTTGATGAGGAGCGCCTGCTGCTCTTCGGTCAGGCTGTTGAACCAGTCGCTGCCCGCGCACCAGGTGGTGAAGTTCTTGATGTGGCCGGTCATGAGGATGTACTTGTTGACCTCCTGGAAGCTCTGCCCCCAGAGGGTGGACAGCGGGTTCTCAACGCCGTCGATGGTACCGGTCTGCAGTGCCTGATAGACGTCGCCCAGCGCCATGCCGATCGCGGTCGCGCCCAGTGCGTTGAAGCCCTCGAGATAGATCTTGGAGTTCGCGAGGCGGATCTTCATGCCCTTCACGTCTTCCGGCATAAGGACCTTGGTCTTGGTCATAAGCTCACGCTCGCCGTAAACCCAGTTGGAAGTGATGACATAGATGCCCTTCTCTTCCAGCTTCTTATGCTGCTCCGCATACCAATCGGATTCCTGCAGTTTCCAGACCTCATCCCAGGTGCCGAAGAAGAACGGCCCGTAGAGGATGCCCAGATCCGGTACGCCGTAGTCGGCATAGAAAGCGCCGTCGGCGATGGTGATGATGTTCTCGCCCATGACCATCTGGTCGATCAGCTCGTTCTTGGAGCCAAGGGCGCTGTTCGGGAAGAGATTCATGTGCATCGTTCCGCCGGACTGCTCCTCGAGCAGCTCCGCCCACTTGGTGACGCCCTGTCCGACCGGCTCTTCCAGCGTGTTTTCAAAGCCGATGTTGATTTCAACGACGTCGTCAGCGAGGGCCAGACCAAAGCTCAGCGCGAGAACCAGGGTCAGGGCCAGGGTCAGCAGTTTCTTCATGAGAATACCATCCTTTCTTCGTCGGTTGGGTCGGGTAGGAACAAAAGGTAAACCTGACGGGTTAAAACGCAAGTTCCATTTTTATATAGGAACCCGCGTGCGCGTCCAGATCCCGGAAAGCCTCGGGGGCTTCCGACATGGGGTAGGTCTTCGAAATCAGCTTTGAAAGCTCCGCTTTTCCGCTTCGTACATACTCCATGGTCTTCATGAAGTCGGCTTTCGTGGCGGCGCGGGAGCCCATGGCGGTGAGCTCCTTTTTCTGGAGCAGCAGGAAGGGGAAGTCCGCGTTCTTCGCACTGACACCAATCTGGATGAGGCGTCCGCGGCTGGCCGCGAGACGGCAGCAGTCTACAAAGGATTCGGGCACACCGGCGGCCTCCACCGTCACATCGAACCCGTCGCCCTCTGTGATGCGCATGCCTGCTTCCTCAAGCGCTGCCGGACCTTCGTTCAGGATCACGCCGTCCACCGGGAAGTTCCCGGCGATGAAATCGAGCTTTTCCTTCGCAATGTCGCAGAGCCAGACCTTCGCGCCCTGCAGATGCGCGGTAAGTGCTGCGAGGATACCGATCGCTCCCCCGCCCATGACGAGGACCCGCTCCCCCGCCCGGATCTCCGCGCGGGAAACACCGTGGTGGCTGATGCAGAAGGGCTCCACCAGCGCGAGTTCCCGGGGTTCGATCCCTGTACCGTCGTAGACGCGCTCCGTCGGGACCGCAACGTAATCCGCGAAGGCTCCCTCGCGCTGCACGCCCATAGTCTGGTTGTTTATACAGCAGTGCACGAAGCCGCGGCGGCAGGAATAGCATTTCCCGCAGTTGAAATAGGGGTTTGCAGTCACCAGCTGTCCGGGATGCAGGTCCGGGGAGTCAGTCTCCACCACCTCAGCCGCAAATTCGTGTCCAATGATATTGGGATACTTCATGTAGGCGCTTTTCCCGCGGTAGCTTCCGAGATCGCTTCCGCAGATGCCGCCCATGCGCAGGCGCAATAGCGTTTCGCCTTCCCTGCGCTCGGGACGTGGGAGTTCGCGGATCTCAACCTTGCCGGGCTGCGGCATGCATACAGCGCGCATTTTACTTTACCTCTTTCAGGGCTTCGGGTTTGAAGCGGAAACCCCAGCCCTCGCCCTCACGCGGATACGCAAAGCCGTTCTCGATTCGCATCGTGTTGTCGATGATGCCGTCGATCCAGTCGAAGGATTCCGCGCCGAAGGGTTTCTGGATGGTGCACAGCAGAGGCACGTCATAGTCCTTGTAATAATGGGGAAGGACCGGGATGTTGTAAGCCTCAGCCAGCGCGGCGGAATCGCGCCAGGCGTCCACGCCGCCAAGGCGGATGAGATCCGGCTGCCAGAGATCCAGCGCGCGCCGGCCGATCAGTTCGCGCAGCGCCACGGTGGAATACTCGCGTTCGCCCATGGCAAGGGAGACTTTCGTTTTCGAGTGGATGGTGGCATAGCCTTCGAAATCATCGTTACGCACCGGCTCCTCGAACCAGAAGATGCCGAGATGCTCAACTTCGTGAATCAGGGCTACGGAAGAAGGAACGTCCATGCCCTGGTTCGCGTCCATCATGATCTTGACACCGCTTCCCAGTTTCTCGCGGCAGAGGTTCAGCCGGCGGATGTCACGTTCCATATCCGGGGAGCCGACTTTGATCTTCACCGCCGTGAAGCCGCGGGACTTGTAATCCAGCACTTCCTCCAGCAGCTCCTCGTCGGAATAGCTGATCCAGCCGCCGCTGCCGTAGACCGGGATCTTCCGCGCGCTGCCGCCCAGGACCTTCCAGACGGGCTGGTGCAGCATCCGGGACCAGGCGTCCCAGCAGGCGGTGTTCAGCGCCGCGAGCGTCCAGCGCTGCAGGCCGACGATGCCGAAGTATTCATGCTCCATCTCCACCTCGCGCTGGATGCGGCGCGTTTCATTCACGCAGTATCCGCGGGGCAGGACGAAAGCGATGAGGTCCTTCATGGCCCCTTCTATGGCCTTCGGGCTGTAGTGGAAGGAAAGCAGATTGCTCTGCCCGACCGCGCCGCCCTCCGTTTCGACTTCCAGGACGTAGAAGGCGATCTTGGAGATGTCGTGGGTGGAGTCGGCGATGGGCTTGGTGATGCTGGAAATGGCGCTGTACACGCGCAGATCCTTAATCCTTGCGGCTTCCATATCATCATCCTCCGATTTCTGGCTTGTGGAATCAGATTAATCCAATCTGATATGTCAAGAGAATCATAGCACCGTTTTGCAATCTATGCAAGTATGAATTGAAAAAAATTTCCATTTTTTATAGTTTCCCCCTTTTCAATTTCTTCATTTTGCGGTAAAATCTTGTCAGAATTTCTTGTCTCTGTTTTTCAGATATATCAGATGCGGCTATTTTCTATCTAATTCTGGTAATCATTTCAATTCTGATCGACTTCATACGAGGATATATCCGAAATTGCTTATAAATCAAGGAGAAATCTGATATGTCAGAGAAGACGCAGACACAGCAGGTCTATTCATTCCTGAAGGATGCCATCTACAACTGCCGGTATCTTCCCGGGCAGGAGATCTCCGAAAAACAGCTTTTCGAAGAACTGCCCTTCGGACGTACGCCGATCCGTGAGACGCTCCTGCAGCTTCAGAAGGAAGAGCTCGTCGAGATCTATCCCCGCCGCGGCATGCGTATCGCACCCTTTTCAGAAGAACTGGTTTCCAATCTGTACCAGACGCGCAAGCTGATCGAGCCGGCGATTGCAGCAGCTTACTGCCCGCTGTATTCGAAGGCCAGACTGCTCTCCTACCGGGACGGGCTCCGTGCTGCCATTGTGGAGAGTGACTCCGCTTTTTACTCGCTCGACATCGACTTTCATTCCTATCTCGTCTCGGCTGCGAATAACCGGCGGCTTACGGCAATCTTCACCGATCTTATGTGGCACCAGTACCGGCTTGCGATTTACGCGGCAATTCAGGGAAAAACGGAGCGCCGGGATAATGGGGAGGAACACGAACGGATCCTGCGCGCCCTTCTCAGCGAGGACCGGGAGGAGATCCGGGCCAGCATCACCGCCCACATCAACACTTCGATGATCGCCCTTATGCAGGCGGCAAGATAAAAAAGAAGGCGGCGAACCGCTTTCCTCTCCCCTCTTTATAATACTCCAAAGGTCCGGAAGGCTTCTGTGCTGCTCATACCGCCCGGATGGCCTTCATGGTCTTTCCCCGGGAAGCTTTCTCCAGCGCCTTTTCGATGACTTCCTCCGCAATGGTCCGCGGGATGTTCTAAACGCTGTCCACGTCGCCGTCAGCAGCTCGCCCCGGAGCGCGCGGTTGTGCGCGCCGGTCGCCGCATAAATCCCGTCCGGCCGCAGCTGATCGAACGCCTCCGTAGACAGCCGAAGGGCTTCTTCGGGACACCGGACACGTCGTTTTCAGGCACCGTGCGGGCAAAGCCGGCGGTCTTCATCCGGTTGTCCTGCCCATCGGTGCGATGACCTCCGCCCGCACCAGGCAGGTGGGCGGATTGCGGCCGGGAGGAACGGATGCCTGGATCCCATCGCGGCCAGGATATCGCAGGCCACGGGAGGATAAAGCTTTTCCTGCATTCTCTGAAGCATTTCATGGCCGTTTTTCCAAAGGGCCGTTTATGCACCTCACTCTCCCCGTCCATCAGATATGACCGTTTTATACTAAAGATTTTCCGTTCCTTCGACTCCTGTTCATTGTGAGATTAGATTTCTAAAGGAGGATTCGCATGATCATCACGAAATTCGAAACCTGGTGGGTAGAGCGCGGGCGCTGCCTCTTCGACGAAAAGCGCCAGGGCGGCGCGAAGATGGGCTGGGACGTCATCGCTCTGAAGCTCACGACGGACACCGGTATCGAGGGGATTGCCACCTGCATGGCGGCCCGCAGCGGCGCGCTTTCGGAGGCGTATCTGCAGGAGAGCATCGGCCCCGTTGTCCTCGGACGCGACCCGCATGACCGGGAAGCGATCTTCCAGCAGCTTTGGGTGGTGGACCGGCATGAGGCCTTTTTCCCCGTCTTCCTGCCCGGTCCGGTGGACGTGGCATTATGGGACATCTGCGCGAAGGAAGCCGGGCTGCCGCTTTACAAATACATCGGCGCATACCGGGATTCCCTGCCCGCTTACGCGAGCGGCAATTTCCACCCAACCGTGAAGGATTATGTGGACGAGGCCCTTTTCTACAAGGCGCGGGGCATCCGGGGCTATAAAGCACATCCGGGCGGACCCGTCGATTTCGACCTTGCGGTGCACGAGGCTGTGCGGAAGGCCGTCGGCGACGATTATCTGCTGATGAGCGACCCGGTCGGCGATTATACGCTGGACGAAGCTGTCCGCGTCGGGCGGCAGCTGGAAAAGCTGAACTACCGCTGGTTCGAGGAGCCGTTCCGCGATTTTGAGCTCTGGAAGTACACGGAGCTCTGCCGGACACTGGATATTCCGATCGCCGCGACGGAGACTACCCGCGGCTGCCACTGGGGTGTCGCGCAGGTGATCGCCCAGCGCGCCGCCGACATCGTGCGGGCGGATGTCAGCTGGAAGGACGGCATCACCGGTACCCTCAAGATCGCGCACCTCGCAGAGTCCTTTGGGCTGAACTGCGAGGTTCACACCACGACCATGAACTATATGGACCTTGTCAATCTGCACGTCAGCTGCGCCATAAAGAACTGCGAGTTCTTCGAGTATTTTGTCCCGGAAGAGGATTACACACTGCCCATGAAAGGCCGCCTGCCAATCGATGAGAACGGGATCATACACGTTCCAAACGCCCCGGGCGTCGGCGCAGAGCTGGACTGGGATCTGATCGAAAAGAGCTGCCGCAGCCACCGTGTGCTTTCGCTGTGACCAGGGAAAGGAAATGAAAGGAGCGCATCCGCATATGAAGGAACTGGAAGGCCGTTTGGGCATCGTTACCGGCGGAAGCAGCGGCATCGGCTTTGCCATAGCGAACGTTTTGGCAGATGCCGGCGCGCATGTCGCCGTCATCTCCCGGACCGGACGCCCGAAAGACGGAGTCGGGGAAAGTCGGCCGGGCGTTATGCACATTAAGGGCGATATCGGTGACGAGGCAGCAATGAACACCATCGCCGGGGAGCTTGCGGAGACGAACGGCGGATGCCTGGATTTCCTCGTCAACAACGCAGGGGTCAGCTTCAAATGCCGCGCAGAAGACTTTCCGATGGAAGAGTTCGACCGGATCATGGAAACTAACGTACGCCACGTCTTCACGATGAGCCGCATCTGCTATCCGTATTTGAAGAAAAGCCCGGGAAAGGGCCGTATCCTGAACATCACGAGCATGAGCGCGCACCTTGGTTTCTCCCTGGTCGTCCCCTACTGCACGAGCAAGGGGGCGGTGCTTGCGATGACCCGCGCACTCGCCGTCGAATGGGCGGGAGACAACATCACAGTGAACAGCATTGCACCCGGCTGGTTCCGCAGCAAGATGAACGCCCAGATCGTGGACGAAGCCAGGGAAGCGAAGATCCTCGCCCGCATGCCGATGCACGCCTACGGGGACACGAAGGACCTCGGCGAGATGGCCCGCTTCCTGCTCGGCCCCGGCGCGTCCTACATCACCGGACAGGATTTCGC
>JAIKWN010000243.1 GCA_024684665.1 Clostridiales bacterium
CATTGCCGGATTTGGGCGCCGCATCCACTTCCACGGTCACATCGGGGAAGAATTTCTTTCCGGCAATAAACCCCGCCACGCAGACGATGATCCCGCCGATGTATCCGGGAATCGTTCCCATCCCGAAGATGAGCGCGTAGAAGAGCGTCGCCGCTCCCGCCGTCACAAAAGGCATCCCGGACCGGATGGTTTTCGTTTCTTTCATGTCAAATGCTCCTTTATTCCGTCACAACACGCCGGTTGCCCGATTCCGATACGACCATGACCGGGTCGTTCTCGCCAGAAAGGCAGAGCTGCTCGCCCGGCCGCAGGGAAAATGCCTTCCGCAAGGTGGAAAGATCCGAAACAGAGTACGTCGCCTGGCGGTAATACTCCGCGTCTGCCACTACGATCTCCCGGATATTGTAAGCCTCCAGAATCTTCAGCGCCTTTTCGTCACACTGCAGCATGAGGCCTCCGTTCGTGGTTTTCTGCCGCAGGAAGAGACGGAGCTCGGAGACACCCGCTTCCATGGGGGCAAGCCGCTCCTGGAAAAGTATTCCGGAACCGTCCGGTGCGTAGAGCCGCAGGTTGATGTAATATCCGTTGATGCGCGCCTGCCGTATCCAGCGCGGGAAAGCGCCGACGCCGTTCGCGGAGCGTTCCCGGGGGAAAGCGGGTACCTTGCCCAAATCTTCCCGTCTCGGCTTCTCTTCGCCCGAAAGCTGCCAGGGAGAAGTCTCCGCCGCGAACGCGGGCAAAGCCACGAGCGCGAGCAGAACCGCCAGCATCACCCATGCGCAAAACCTTTTCATCCTGTTTCGCCCTTTCTTTTGTCTGTCAGGGGGATTCCCGCGGAGTTACGCGCCCTCCCGGGCCATGATACCGATGTAGTACTGCGGAGCGACCGCCTTGTAGGTGTCGGTATATTGCAGCTCGCGGGAGATCTGAAGCCCACTTGCGTTCGTAGTCACGAGATACACATCCACAATGAAGCCTTCCTCGCCCTTACTGATCTGGTGCGTCTCATCGTTGTACACCACATAGGTCATGCTCCTGTCCGGCTTATAGACAGGATCCGGCAGGGGGATGACTTCCCGCACTTCAGATTCCAGCCGGTAGGTGTATCCGTTCGGATCCGGCCGCCCGTAGATCACAAACTCCGAATACCAGTAATTCTTCTTTTTGTAGTACTGTGTCTCGAAATACAGCGGTGCGCTGGTGTTGTTGCGGAAGACGAAGTCTAGCCGGTTGTCGGACACCGTCGCGTCCTGTCCTTTGGGAACGTAGTTGGAAGGCAGAGAGTGCTGCGTGCGCTTTGTCACCTGCAGTCCCGCGTTCACCACTGCGTTGTACAGCGTAGAGGAAACCTGGCAGATACCGCCGCCGGTGCCCATCACGTATTCCCCGTAGGCGATCTCCGGCGCCTCCACAAAGCCGTTCGCTTCCGTCCGTTTCCCAGTCACCTTGTTAAAGCTGACGGTCTCTCCGGCCTTTACGATCAGATGATTGAACTTTTCCGTTCCGATGCGGATGTTCGTAAAACGTCCCTCGTGGCTCGTGGCACCGACCGCCGTCTCGTACGAGGCGAGGCGCACGATCTGCCCCTCCAGCCACTCCCTCGTGACCTTGGCTTCCACTTTCGTGGGAACCAGCTCCACGGTACCGCTGGTAATGGTTTCGCACATCTCCGCGATCCGCTGGTTGAGACCAGAAATATCCAGCGTCTGCCCCGGCGCGTCGTCCGTATAGGAGAAGGGGGGCCACTTCGTATCGTCGTCCACTTTCGTCGCACTGACAGCGGGGATGTCGACCTCCGCCTTGATATCTGAGAGGATCCGGTTCACGTCCGAGAGGTCGTACGTCAGCGGCGCATTTAGCCAGATGGGATTCTCCTCTAGTGCTTTCACCTGCTCGTATCGTTCCCTAGAGGTGCCGGTATGCCCCACCGACCAGAGCTGGTCCAGCTGGTCCGCCGTGTGATATTGCATATTGAGGTCGCCGGCTGTGATGTCCCAGCTGCGCCCGTCCTGTGTGCGCAGGGTGATGCGGAAGGAGGCGATCTTGCTGTCCACCTGCTCCCGCACCAGAAGGGAC
>JAIKWN010000246.1 GCA_024684665.1 Clostridiales bacterium
AAGGAAGCAAAAACAAACTGAAAACCAATGATCCTTCCGCAGGTGCTGGCTGATACAGTATCCGCCAATCCCGCGGCTGTAAATGCTTCAACCATAGACTTTCGCTCGATATAGTCTAACTGGTTGGGAAAGTACTATTTATCAGAACGAAGACTTTTACGGACGCAATGCTATCTTTCATGATCTATTGAATTATGCCTGGCCCGTCTGCTTTCCGGAAACAAATTACGCACTTACCTACTACATTGGCTTCTGGATCCTGCCAGCACTTTTGGGAAAGCTGACCGCTTTCCTGTTCGGAGCAGAGCTTCTCTGGGCATCCGCAAACGCATTTCTCTTTGCCGAGACAGTTTGGTTTCTCTTCCTTGTTTTCCTGTTGTTTTTGTCGCTACTGAAGATACGCACAGCGGGAAAAGCCTGTCTCATGCTGCTTCTGTTCGTCATGTTCTCGGGTATGGATGGTCTAGGTGCATACCTCGTTCACTGGGACTGGAACCAGCAGATTGAATGGTGGGCACAACTCTGGCAGTTTTCTTCCAACACAACCTGCCTGTTCTGGGTATTCAATCAGGCCGTTCCTGCCTGGCTCGCAACGCTTGTGCTGATGAGCGACCTGACAGATCTGGGTTCATATGCTTTGATCGGTCTTTCCATGCTTCTGTATTCCCCCCTACCGCTCACAGGATTCGTCTTCCTTTGTTTCTGCCTCTTTCTCGTCCGCCTCGTGCGGGAAAAGAAACTCATGAAGACCGTCTGGGAAGCGTTCTCAGTGCGAAACCTGCTCTCCCTCCTTGGTGCGCTTCCTATTCTCCTCTATCTCGCATCGAATGCTTCTTCTTCCCGCCGGGGCTTCCGTTTTGATCTATATCTCCGAGCATTTTCTCTGTCTCAGGCATTGCTCCGGCTTCTCATTTTCTCCTTCGTGGAATGGCTGCTGTACTGGCTTCTGGTTCTACCACGTTTCCGGAAAGAACCTCTTTTCTGGATCGTGGGCTTGTCCCTCTTCCTGGCTCCCATGTTTAAGGTAGGCTACAACATGGACTTCTCCATGCGCGCCTCCATACCTGGATTAATGATACTCTTCATCTATTGCGCCCGTTTTGTGGAGGATGCCCTCGGACAGCATCGGCTGCGTCCCACATCAGCCGTTCTTCTCGCACTGCTTCTCGTCGGTTTTCAGACGCCGCTCCAGGAATTCGAACGAGGCACATATCGGGTAATGAAAGCCGGAACAAACCGTATCTTCTCCGATCCCTTCGGAACAGTTCTGCATCCTGATGCAGATACCCATAATTTCATCTGCTTAAATACGGAGCAATCCTTCTTCTACCGGCATATAGCTTCAGGCAGCCCAACAGAAACCGGGAGGTGATCCCAAGTGACCCAAAGGAGGAATTCGCGGATCGCATCCGTCTTGCTCAGCTTCAGCGTTTCGCTGTATCTTTCTCTTGTCTGTCTTTTGCTTGCCCACCGGACGATTCCGCTTCCTCTGTACATCGCACTGTCTGCAGGATTCTATCTCCTGCTGCGACTGGGAAGCGTCTCCCTTCCGGATCCCTTCCGATCGCGTGAGTTCGTATCCCCCGCCCCCCGGTTCTGTCTCCCCGTCTTCCTCCTCTGCCTCGGAATGCTCGCACTGTACTTCGCAGCATATTATCCCGGCGGCCTTTCCTCAGATACCTGGTATCAGTGGCGGCAGGCTCGTGGAACAGTTGCCCTCACGGACTGGCATCCGGTTTTGCATACCCTGTTCCTCCGGCTGCTGTACCGGATCTCGCCAAATCCCGCTTTCGCTGTAGGCATACAGCTTCTGCTCTACGCACTCGCCGTGGAATATGCCGTCCGCTCCTTATTGCGCACGGGAATCCCCAGGATACTTACGGCACTGTATTCCGCTTATCTCATCCTGAGCCCTGCACTCATGAATCTCATCCTCTTTCTCTGGAAAGACTGTGCTTTCACTATATCCGCCCTGTTCCTTATGGGCCAGCTGCTAAATGCACAGTTTTCAGATGGGGAATGGCTTGTCCGGTGGCGAAACCGGATCGCACTCGCGGTTACCCTCTGCCTGGTTTCCATCCTGCGACATAATGGTCCCGCCCTCTCCCTGCCCATCCTAGTTTGGCTCTTCGTTTCCTTCCCCGGGTATTTTCGTCGCGTCCTGTCCGTAAGCCTGCTCTTCGTTATGCTTTTCTTTGGCGTAAAAGGACCGATGTATCGCATCTGCGGCGTTCATTATGAAAACCAGGGGATCGGCGAAACCATCGGTTTCCCCATGAGCATTCTCTCTCACGTTTACGCAGAAAACCCGGACTGTCTGGATGCGGACATCGTGGAATTCTTAGAAGACGTCGCTCCCTTATCAACCTATCGGGAATATGACAGCGTCGGCGACTGGAACGACATCAAATGGCACGTCGGGACTGTTTATACAAACCGTCCCTATTCTCTCCTTGAGGTCTACTGCTTCGCAGCTCGTGCGTTTCTGTCTGCACCTGCCCTTTCCATGGAGGCTCTGTCCTATCTCTGGCAGATGCCCATGTGGCCGGTGGGTGACGCCTATTGGCAGATTACTCCTTATCAGGTAAAAAGCTTCCATATGAGCAATCTGGGGGTTCCCTTCCTGAAACGCGTGCTCAACTGGCTATGCCGTATGAGTTCGGAACCTGTTTTCGCCTGGATGTTCTGGCATCCCGGGTTTTGGATGCTCCTGCTATGCATTCTTTCGGCGCTGTACGCTCCCCGACGAAAACGCCGGACGCTGCTCCTTGCCTCCGGGCTTATCCCCTACCACCTAGCCACATCATTCTTTCTCTCCTCCTCGACGGATTTCCGGTTCTACCTGGCATTCCAGGCAACGGCGCCCCTCGCTCTTCTCACGCTTCTGTATGACCGGAAAGAAAACAGACCTTCTTAAACGCCGTTCCCTCCTTCTTGATTACAAGTCTCCAAAATGCTATACTGCCCTCATCAAAATATAAAGGGGGCTTTTCTATGCCGTCTTCCCGCGATCCGCTGAACGACATTCTGAACACTATCCTGTATTCTCAGACGGAACAGTCGGCACAGCCGCAGACGGGCGCCGGCCGTTTCGCCCAAGGAAACTCCGCCCCGCGCACGACCACGCCCCCCGCCCCACAACCGAAGGAACCTGTGAAGCGGGACATAATCGCCTTAGCGTCCGATCATGCGGGGCTTCCTCTCAAGCAGGAAATTAAAAAACTACTGGATGAAAAGGGACTGGTCTGGAAAGATTTCGGTACCGACAGCGCGGAGAGCTGCGACTATCCCGTGATGGGCGAGCGGGCCGCACGGGCTGTGGCTTCCGGTGCCTGTTCCCGAGGCATCCTCTTCTGCGGAACCGGTGTCGGAATCGGTATCGCCGCGAACAAAATCCGGGGCATCCGCTGCGTCACCTGCACGGAACCCTATTCCGCAAAACTCTCCCGCCGGCATAACGACGCCAACATGCTCGCTTTGGGCGCCCGTGTCGTGGGAGTGGAGCTGGCGGAGATGATCGTGGAAACCTGGCTGGAGACGCCATTCGACGGCGGACGGCATCAGCGCCGGGTAGATCAGATCAACGCCCTCGGCGAAGGGAAAACCCTACAGAACCTGTAAAGAGAAAGCGAATCTGTATGCAGCGACTGAAAGCCTTTCTCATCCATAAAGACATCGTCTTTTCTGCCCACCGGTACGGCATTGACGCCCTTGGTGCCATGGCGCAGGGTTTGTTTTGCTCCCTGCTCATTGGCACCATTCTACGCACGATAGGGCAGCAAACAGGCAGCCCGTTTCTGACCGATATCGGCAGCTACGCCATGGCCATGGCTGGACCTGCCATGGCGGTCGCTATCGGCTATGCCCTGAAAGCAAAGCCGCTCGTGCTTTTTTCCCTAGCCGCTGTCGGCTGGGCAGCCAACGCGGAAGGCGGAGCCGGTGGCCCCCTGGCCGTTTTCATCATCGCCATTGTGGCGGCTGAATGCGGTAAGGCGGTGGCTGGGGAGACGAAGATCGACATTCTTGTGACGCCAGCTGTTACAGTGCTTGTAGGCGTCGCCCTAGCTAAGCTCATCGCGCCTCCGATCGGGAGCGCAGCTTCTGCTTTTGGCTTTGCAATCGACCGGGCGACAAAGCTAGTGCCTTTCGCCATGGGCATCGCTGTTTCCGTACTGGTTGGCGTCGCCCTAACGCTTCCCATCTCTTCCGCTGCCATCTGCTCGGTTTTAGGGCTGACCGGGCTGGCGGGCGGGGCAGCTGTTGCGGGCTGTTGTGCGCAGATGGTGGGTTTTGCCTGCATGTCCTTCCGGGAAAACGGCATCGGCGGCCTTGTCAGTCAGGGGCTCGGCACCTCCATGCTGCAGATGCCGAACATTGTAAAAAATCCCCGTATCTGGATTCCGCCTATCCTCGTTTCCGCGGTGACAGGTCCGGTTGCCACCTGCCTGTTTCACCTCGAAATGAACGGAGCGCCCATCAATTCGGGCATGGGTACCTGTGGCCTCTGTGGCCCCATCGGTGTCGTCACCGGCTGGTTTACTCCCGCCGCCGAAGCAGTACAAAAAGGCGCCCGGATTCTTGCACCTGGCGCAATTGACTGGCTGGGGCTCCTACTCGTTTGCCTCGTTCTTCCCGCGCTTTTGACCCCGCTGTTCGCACTTCCCCTTCGCAGAGCAGGCCTCATCCGGGAGGGGGATCTTACGCTTTCCTGAGCAGTTCCGGAATCCGGAGTACGCGGAAAAGCAGGATCCGGAGTGATTCCAATGCCAAGCAGATGAAAAAGACAACAAGCACATATCCGAAGAGCCGCAGGAGAAGAGACCAAGGCTGCAACTCCGCGAGGGAGGCAAAACGTCCTTCGAAGAAACGTGCTCGGACAGCAGAATGATCGTGAATCAGATAGACACCGAAGGCTGCCGGGGAAATACGGGAAAGCACCCCGCCGGCCTTTTTTGTTATGGGGAGATTTGCGAAAAAGAGCGTGATTGAAACGGATGCGAGCACCGTAAGAGGCGCAGTATAGCGGAGCGGAGCGGTATATTCCATGCCTGGCATATCTGCCCGTGCCTTCAAGCCTGCCGTCATTAGACAGAAGAGGGCAAACGAAAGCAGCCAGAGAGCGGCGGGGATCCGGGAAAATGCACTGCTGCGGTATAGCGCGGCACCCGCCAGGTACAGCACAAGAAGCCACAGCGTATAGTACCCGTTTCCGGTACCGAAGAGATCCGTCTCAGCATAGGCAGGGAGCAAACAGAAGATGAAGAAACAAGCGACAACCGCAGAAAACAGCTCTCTGCCAGCAGATTCCGCCACCCGCTCCAGAAGGGGTGAAAGAACCAGCAACGGGAAAAAGGCTGTAAAGTACCAGTATTGCTGGGAGATGACCGGAGTCAAGGCGCGTTTCAGGGCCGGAAGCATCTCCGCGCCTTTTTCCCCAAAGACTGCAGTCAGCAAAACAGACCAAGAGGCAGCGGAAAGCCAGAGCCAGGCTCCCCTGCTGAAGGGCTTCTTCGCCGCGCCGGAGCTCACAAAGCCGGACAGAAGCGCAAAGCAGTTCACCGCGCAGGCGGAGACGGCTTCCAGAAGGCAAACCAGAAAGTGCGACTGCGTTCCAATAGCTGCCGCGCCCAAACCTCCGTGTGTCAGGATGTGATGCTGCACCACCAACATCATGGAAACCAGCCGGAGGACATCCAGCCCCGCATTTCGCTCTTTCATACCGATCCCTCAGATGTAACAATGTGTTTTTTGAAAATGGCTCCTCCCTTAACCGGGAGGAGCCTTGGTATTGTTCTTCGTTTAGGGCTGTTTGCCGATGTAAGCCAAGATGCCGCCATCAACGTACAGAATATGGCCATTGACGAAGTCAGAGGCTTCCGAAGCCAGGAAGACCGCCGGACCCTGCAGCTCCTCGGGAAGACCCCAGCGTCCAGCCGGCGTCTTCGCGACGATGAAGGAATCGAAGGGATGCCGGCTTCCGTCCGGCTGACGCTCGCGCAGGGGCGCGGTCTGCGGAGTCGCGATGTAGCCCGGTCCAATGCCATTGCACTGGATGTTTGCCGCGCCATACTCGGAGCAGATGTTCCGGGTCAGCATCTTGAGACCGCCTTTGGCAGCTGCATAAGCGGAAACCGTCTCGCGTCCCAGTTCCGACATCATGGAGCAAATGTTGATGATCTTTCCATGGCCCTTCTCGATCATGCCCGGGATGCAGGCTTTCGAGACGATGAAGGGCGCATTCAGGTCAACGTCGATGACCTTCCGGAATTCGGCGGCGCTCATCTCCAGCATCGGGATGCGACGGATGATGCCTGCATTGTTGACCAGGATATCGATGATGCCAACTTCCTCGCGAACCTTCGCAACGAAAGCCTGTACGGCTTCCTCGTTTGTGACGTCGCACACGTAGCCATGGGCTTCGATGCCCTTCTCTTTATAGGCCGCCATGCCTTTCGCAACCAGTTCCTCGTTGATGTCATTGAAGACGATGGTCGCTCCGGACTCCGCAAAGGCCGTAGCGATGGCAAAGCCAATGCCGTAGGAAGCGCCGGTCACGAGGGCAATCTTACCCTCCAGGGAGAACTTTTTGGCAAAACTGTTCATGGGAAAAACCTCCTTTGAAGTTGGATTAACGAATAAGAAACGTAGGGCTTACAAACAGAACATAAAGAACCGGAGGCAGTCATACCAGGCGTCTGACGAGAAGACTACTGTCCGCGATCCGGTCTGTCGTGCGCCAGGATAAAATCCCGCGCGGCGGGCGGAAGAGTGATGCACATATTCCACCTCGACGTCGAACTTCTGTGGCAGAGCAAGTACAAAGCGCTCCGGATGCGCCAGTCCTTCCGCGACAGCCTTCTCCGCTTCTTCCCGGATGAGGCGCACCGCCTTTTCGGGATGCATTGAAACGGAGCCGTTTCCCCGTCCCCGGGAGACCGCGACGGTGTGCACGTTCGGGAGCAGAGTTCGCGCCTGGCGACAGACACCTTCGTCTCCTGTGACCAGTAACACCGGCACGTCATAAAGCGCCGCGCTGAAAGCGTTCATCAACATTTCGGACGCCTGCATTCCGTTCACGCGGATCGAGGTGTTCTTCGTATTCATCGTATGGGAAAGTGGGTTGTCATCCGTATTGGACGAAGAATGATATCCTGTAAAAATACATCCTGCGAAACTCTCGTCGATGCCGGAAACCATGGAATGGATGTCGCTGCCCCACCCGCGGAAGATCTGTGCTTCCTCGGGAAGGAGCTCCGGAAGGATATTCCTTGCACTGTCGTGTGCATCCTTAACGAACAGATCGTCCGCGCCGCCCGCAAGTGCGCCCCGGCAGGCCGCCGCGGCTTCTAGGCTCATCTGTCTACGGAAAGCCGTATGATCGGCATGGCCTAGCTGCGTCTCGTCCCAGTGGGCGATACCGCAGGTACCCTCAATATCGCAGGAAAAGAAGATCCGGTTCATGTGTTTTCCTCCGTTGTCCGTTTGGTAACGTCTACCCAGCCGAGGGCTCCGCTGGCGTGTTCAAGCTCCGGAACGGAGAGGCGGACAGCGCTGTTCGCCGTTCCGCAGGCAGGATAGACGGGATCGAGTCCTCGGATGGATTCGTCCATCCAGATGGGGACGCCTGGATTCACGCCGAAGGGACACACGCCGCCAACGCCGTGACCGACGAGTGGTTCCACCCGGTCGTGCGGAAGCATACTGGCTTTCATTCCGAAGCGCGCCTTGAACTTCCCGTTGTCGATGCGCGCCGTTCCGGCAGCCAGGATGAGCACCGCGCCATCCCCGTTTTTGAACGACAGCGTTTTCACGATGTGCTCCGGCTGACATCCAACTGCCTCCGCAGCCAGAGCAACCGTAGCGGAGGAAACGTCAAACGTCATAATCCGGTCTTCCAGTCCCATTTGGGTAAGATGCGCCTTCGCATGTTCCATGGACATATTCGGGATTTCCTTTCTCGTACAGTTACGCAATTTCCAGCGCGATTTCCATCATACGGGTGAAGCCCGTCTGCCTCTCTTCTGCCGGAAGGGATTCACCGGTAAAGAGATGGTCGGAAATCGTGCAGATGGTCAGCGCGTTTTTCCCCGCGCGAGCCGCGTTCAAGTACAATCCCGCCGTTTCCATTTCGGTCGCAAGGACGCCAAGCTTCGCGAGTTTTCCCGC